>NZ_DBOLZL010000010.1:0-127077 GCF_059913585.1 Fervidobacterium sp. | reverse complement strand
AACTATTCGTGAAGAATAGTAAGATAAAAGGAGTGCTTTAAGTTTCCATCCCTCATAGTCACTTCTAAAACTATTGAAAAAATTACAGATTGGAGTGATGGAAGAGTTATGTTTCCATCCCTCATAGTCACTTCTAAAACGCAATGAAATTGTATTTGGAAATGGAAAAAAGTGTTTCCATCCCTCATAGTCACTTCTAAAACAGATTATTTTTAGCATATTGTATTCTATCCGGTCTATCATCTGTTTCCATCCCTCATAGTCACTTCTAAAACCTTGTGAAGCAAGAGAAAGACAAGTATTACGTGGAATTCCCATTGTTTCCATCCCTCATAGTCACTTCTAAAACTTATGGCAATACGTGGAAAGTTATGAAATGGATTTACACCGACTGAGTTTCCATCCCTCATAGTCACTTCTAAAACGGGCCACTAACACAGCTTCTTTTTCCTGGGCATTCTCGCCCAGGTTTCCATCCCTCATAGTCACTTCTAAAACCGGAAGGGACACCCGCCCCACGTCGTGACGGTAAAAGAAATGTTTCCATCCCTCATAGTCACTTCTAAAACAAGTGTTACTAAAGTCTGAGAACTCTGAGAACTCGGATGGTTTCCATCCCTCATAGTCACTTCTAAAACAGTAGAACAGAACGTGGAACGCTAAAACTTATACCAAGTGTTTCCATCCCTCATAGTCACTTCTAAAACGAATTAATATTTCCAGTTAGCGAGGACAACATAGAGATTATTAGTTTCCATCCCTCATAGTCACTTCTAAAACTCAGAAGAGATAGACCGGATAATAAAAAGTTTAAGTTTCCATCCCTCATAGTCACTTCTAAAACAGTTATTAAAGTTACTCGGACTCAACAATAAAGGATTAAAGTTTCCATCCCTCATAGTCACTTCTAAAACTGTATGATTATGCGGACCTAATTCAGTTACAGGGTAAGGAGGTTTCCATCCCTCATAGTCACTTCTAAAACAAATTCTGTTTTGACATCCCACTTACCACAGACGAGGCGCTACGTTTCCATCCCTCATAGTCACTTCTAAAACAGTATGGTGTTTAACTACTGCGTGAATGTAGGAAAACTGTTTCCATCCCTCATAGTCACTTCTAAAACTTGAATTTTTAACTTTTAATAACGTTTGTTTTAAAACAACAGAAAGTTTCCATCCCTCATAGTCACTTCTAAAACTGATAAGCCGGCTTAGGATGTATAACGAAGAACAGAGTTTCCATCCCTCATAGTCACTTCTAAAACATATGTAAACTGGATAGAATTAACATTGCCAGTTAACGTTTCCATCCCTCATAGTCACTTCTAAAACCAAGGTAAGTACTGGTTTCTTGTAGATGGTTCGAATGAAAGGTTTCCATCCCTCATAGTCACTTCTAAAACCTTGTTTTCAGGTGGTCGTGGTGGCGGAAAGGCCACCCGACGTTTCCATCCCTCATAGTCACTTCTAAAACCCGTAAAACCCTTATAGATATTATACCACTATTTTTGTTAAATTTGACAGTTACATTTGTAAAAATTAAAAACCTCGTGTTTATGCCTTTTTAAGTTAATCATGACCGGAAACTATCCCCCGAAAAAATGGCTAAATTTTGTGATTTTACATAATCGTTACATATTGGTTTTGAAAAGTCTTGATTTCAAAAGCCTTTGGGAATAATGTTAATAGTTTATGACGCTTTTGGGTCCGAAGTGCGGCTTTTTATGTTTAGTTTATTATGCATTACCGTTTTTGTTGTATTACTTTATAATTAACTTAGTTCCCAATATACCAATGGAAAAATATATTTTTAATCCGCTATGTCTAGAGGAATGGTTACAAATGAGAACTACTATTTTCTGTTGCAAAAAACAAAACTAAATATTACTATTGGTATAAATACTCTCAGGTTTTATCATCTTAAATTTACCTATGCTACCTTTTGAAGCTATTGATTTTCCTCTAACCACTTTCTCCAGATTTCGTATTCCAAACCGAATTTTTTCCCTGAGATTTCTTCAAGCACTTCGGATATTATCTTTTTTGTATTTTGGTCTTCAGTCTTAAGTTTTTCGATAATAACCTCCAAAGCTTTCCTGTTTCTAAAACCTGCAAGAGCCTGTACTGCTGCTCTTTTAACATTCAGGCTCGCGTCGGCAATCATTCCGCTAAGAAGTTCTATAGCCTTTTCTGGCTCGTGCGTTGCCAACTTTGATATCCCCCAAACAGCCGCTTCCCTTGTTTCTGAATTTTTGTTCCTCAATGATTCACTTAACACATTGAACGCCTCTTGACCGCCAATTCTTCCTATTGCTTCTGCCGCCGACCGGCGTATTGTGTAGTCTTTGTCAGCTAAGTGTTTTGCCAAAACTGGTATGGCTTTTTGGCTTCCAATTTCTCCAAGCGCTTCAATTGCAAACCATCTGACGCTGAAAACATTGTCGTTTACTGCTTCCATCAACGATTTGACTACAGATGTCCCACCAATTTTCTTCAGTGCCTGCACCGCCAACCACCTTACGTTTGGATCCTCATCTTTGAGAAGTTTTTCTATTTCTTCAAGCACACTGAAATCACAAACACGTAGCAGTCCTTCTTGAGCTTTGAATCTAACTTCTAAGTCTTCATCTTTTAAAGCCCTGATTAGTAGCTCAACCGACTTTGGAGTGTCTATTTTCCAAATTACCTCAACTGCTTTTTTTCTTACCTCAACATCTTTGTCATTAATTGCTACTTCCAATCTATCAAGAACACCCGCATCAGCTAGTTTTCCAAGCACTTCCAATACGGCTATTTTAACTTCCGAGCTTTCATCATTGAGCATATCCACAAGGGCATCGACTACCGTCTCGTCACCTATCATTCCAAGTGCCTCTACAACTGTTTTACGAACTTTCCAATCCTTATCTTTTAGAACTTCTATCAATGCATTTGCTGTGCTTGAATCACCTATCTTTCCTAGCGCTTCAGCAGCAGCTCTTCTTACATAGGAAGCTGGGTCTCTCAACGATTTTATTAACTGGTCAACAATTGACCATCCACCAAATTTTGCAAGTGCTTGAACACTTGCCAGCCGTACCCACGAATCTTCATCATTCAAGGTTTCGATTAATGCTTCCAAAAGTCCGGGGGTTTGAGAATAGCCTATTGTGTAAAGTGCTTCTGCTGCAGCTTTTCTAACTGCCGAGTTTTGATCTTTGAGTAGCTTAATGATTTCAGTTACTATTCCTGAGTCTTCTATTTTCTCTTTTTCTGCTATATTTTTTACAGCCTCAACACCAGCTTTTCGGACTCTCCAATCTTCGTCGTTTATGGCTGTAAGCAAAAATCGCAAAGCTTCTTTCTTTCCTATAGTGTCAAGCACTTGCACAACTGCTAAGCGTATTTCTATATTTTTGTCTTTCAGTAAATTCCCGACAGCATTTATTAATTGTTCGTTTTGGTATTTTCCAAGAGCTTGTAGTGCCAACAATTTGATTTCGGCACTTTGGTCATCAAGCATTTGTATAAGAGGGTCAATTGTGCTTTCGTTATGTATATTTCCTAATGTTTTAACTAACGCCAAACGCACGCCCAGGTCTTTATCCTTTACTAACTTTGCCAATTCCCCAACTGCTTTCGGGTGCGCAATTTTGCCAAGTGATTCTACCGCCGTCTTACGAACTGCAGCATCCTCACTTTTTAGAGCTTCGATAAGTGCATCAACTGCCTGAGAATCTTGTGAAAAACCAAGAATTTCCGTAGCCACAAGCCTTACGGAAAGGTTTTTGTCTTTTAAAAGTTGAATCAACACATCGGTTACAGGAAGCCCTGATTTTGTAGCAAGCTGAAGCTCTATCTTTGCACTATTTCTTACGTGATAATCTTCATCTTTAAGGGCTTCGGCAAGCAGTTCGTAAGCTTCATGGATATTTGCTTTTCCAACAGAACCGAGCGCTTTAACGGCAGCCTCACGAATAACAAAGTCGCTATCTTTCAAAGCACGCCTTAGGTATTCTATTGCGTTTGAACTTCCGATTTCTCCTATCGCCCAAATTGCCGCTTTTCTTACTTCAGGAGCTTTATCGTTTAACATAGCTCCCAGATGCTTTAAAGCGGTTTGTGCTTTTATCTTTCCTAAGGCTTTGACTGCTGATTCTCTCAGGGATTGATTTTTGTCTTTCAGTAGTTCTATTAATGTTTCTATTGCTTTAGGTGTTTTCATCTCACCAAGCACAAAAATAGCTCGCTGTCGTAGGTCTTCATTTAAACTATCATCACAAGCCATTAGTATTAAGATTTCCTCATCTTCTTCTTTGAACGCAGCCCCCTTCTTGGAGGGCTCCATCGGCATTTCAGTTGCTTCCGTCCCTAAGACTGATGAGAAGGCATTAATAAGTCCTTCAACGGTTGTCAATCCTTCCTGTCGAACTTCTCCTTTTTTGTATTCACCACTAGCTTTGTTGCCCTCAATTGTTAGAACTAATAATTCTTGGAGGACTTTTGAGTCTCCAATTTTGCTAAGTGCATCGACAACCGCCATTCTCACACCTTTATCTTTGTCTTTCAATGCTTCTAAGAGTGCATTTACAGCTTTTTTACTTCTTATTAATCCAAGAGCCTCGGCTGCAGCTTTTCTAACATCAACAGAAGAATCATTCAAAGCTTCGATAATGAAGTTAATTACAACTTCATCACCTATCTGCCCAAGTGCATGGATTGCAGCTTTTCTCACTTCTGGTTCTTTACTTTTCAATGTAGCAACAAGATTGTCAACACATTTTTTGTCTTTTATTTTTCCGGTTGCTTCGATGGCTGCTAATTTCACAGCAATGTTCTCATCTTCGAATTTTTTGACAAGAAAATCAACAGCTCGTGGGCTTCCAATCTCTCCAAGTGCAAAAGCAGCAGATTCCCTAAGTTCTGGGTCACTATCATCTAAAAGTTTTATAAGAGTCTCAACCGAACGCTCATCACCCAGTTGACCCAAAGCCAGTATTGCTGTTTTTCTTACGGAATGTTCTTCTCCAGAATCGATAGCTATATTAATCAATAAATTCAAAGTCCTAATATCACCAATTTTTCCGAGAGCTTCAACAGCTGCTTTGCGGATGTTTGGATTTTCATCACTTATCATACTTACAATCGCGTCAACTGATTCAAAATCCCTTATGTTCCCAAGAGCTCTTATTGCAGCTTCTTTGACTGAGTTCTCTTCTTTTGGATTTTCCAAAATTTCAATGAGCGGTTCCAAAGCCCGGCTATCGCGCAGTTTTCCGAGAGCCTCTGCAGCTGCCTCTCGAACGCTCGCGATATCATCTTTGAGCCTTTGTAAAATAGGTTCTACAGTTCGGTAATCACCTATTTTCCCGAGAGCTTCTAGTACTGCCTTCCTGACGTTTGCAGATGGGTCCTGAAGTAATTCAATAAGTTTTTCAACAGATTCCAAACTTCCCAACCGTCCAAGCGTCTCTGCAGCTGTCATTCTTACCCACGAATCTCCATCTCTGAGCGCTTCAATAAGTGCAGGAATAGAAGTTTCATCACCAACAATCTGCAAAGCCTCAACTGCAGCTTTTCTCACTTCTGGTGATTCGTCCTTGAGCAACTCGACAAGGTATGGTGTGGCAGAGGGATTATTTGTGTTTCCAAGAGCCGTGGCAAGTGCTTTTCTAACTCTCCACTCACTGTCTTTCAGAGCTATCGAAAGGTATTCAACTGCTTTTTCATGCCCAATACTTCCTATCGCCTGAACCACAGCAAGTCTAATTCCAACATCTTTGTCCACCAATAGTTTTGAAAGAGGTCCGATAGCTCGTTGGTCTTTTATTTTCTCCAACGCTTGAACAGAGCGCAGTCGAATATTAGGATTTTCGTCGTTTAACGCCTTGAGCAAAGCTTCAAAAACCGTTTCATTGCTTACATTTGCAAGAATATCAACAATCGCGGACCGAATTCCCGCATCCTTATCTTCTAACAAAAACAGCACAGTTTCATCAATAGGAAGCCCTGAACGAAGTGCGTTAAAAAGCGCAACTTTGGCAGATGCACGCACAACAGGGTCACCATCTCTCAAAGATAGAGCTATCGGAGGGACCACCTTTGGGTCCTTCATTTTTCCGAGCGTTTCTATGATTAGCTTTTTCAAATCCGAGGGAGAGTTTTGGAGGATTTCAACCAAGGCAGGGATAAATTTTGGGTCACTCACATTTCCGATGGCTTTTATCGCTGCTTTCTTTCTGTTGAGATTCTTTTCTTTTAAAACTGCAAAAAGTATATCGCTTCCTTTTATGTAGGATAATATTTCCAAAACAATTGCCTCAAACTCAAACGTAGGCAGTTGCCCTTTTGACTTAGCTGAAAGGTCTATTGTGAATTTTGAAACCCACCTGTTCCCCTTTTCTTCGAATGTCACTGTCCCATCAATTTTATTATTTTTTTCTTCAGCTTGTATGATTATTCTGGCATCAAACTGACTTGACTCTTGTCCAACAACTTTTAAATCACCGTAAGTTTTCAGTAAATCCCTTGCGATTTTAAAATAATCTAACGTAGGCTTGCTGAAAATACCAAATGGTTTTTCTCCACCCTTTTCGGCTGCTATTATTTGGACAGTTCGTATGCTTCTGCTTTTCATATTCTTTTCCTCATCGGAACCACTCATATAAATCATCTCCCAGAATTTTGAGATGAAGCTATCTTGAACCAAATGTACTAACACTTTGTCTGGATTAGGGAAACTAATTTAGTAATACTATTTTACCATGATTGCTTGGGAAAGATGATTTTTAAAAATAGAATACCAAGACGTGCTATAATTTAAGTAAACAGTTGGTTTATTCTCGTAACACTTTAGGGGGTTAACCACATGCTGGATCCGCGATATTATCTTATATCCGTTTCAAACAAAGAAAATCTAGATCTCTGTATAAAATACAATCTTGCAGGATTTCCCAGCAGTCGAAATGGTCTTTGGACATTCTTAGATATTGATGTTGGGGATTACGTTAGTTTTCTGTATGGTGCTCGAGTTAAAAACCTTTATAAGGTAATAAGGAAGATCGCATATAAAAATGCAGAGAGTCTTCCACCATGGAAGCCAATAACTTTCAGAGAATCTGGTAATACATACACATTTCCGTATCGGTTAGAGTTAAAACTTGAGCGTGAATTTGACGAAAGTATGGTACGTCCGGAATTTGCGTATGTTGCAGAAGATCTTTTGCTTAGAGGTGGGTATAGGAAAACTCATTTTCAGGCCGATGCAACAACTTTATCTTATGTCTCTACCCTGGGAATATCTCCACATAATTCTATCAAATATGAAAATTCAGATACATTCAAATTTTCTGATTTAGAATTTGTTCCTAAGATTCTCTTTTCCAACGCAGATTCAGATTACGAAGATAGCAATTACACTGTAACAAAATTCAACGAAAATATCCTACAATCTTTGCTTAAAAGAAAACTTAATTCCATACTCAAAGATGTTCTGAGATATTTTGGGTCAGATAAAAACCCGGACGAGTTTGAAATTCTCAGTGAAAAGGCTTTATCAAGAGGTTTTATAGATTTGTTTATTAAACTCAAGCATCCCGTTGGAAAGAACCAATACATACTGGTGGAAGTCAAAAACAGGAAAGCGAGTAGCAAGGATTTTGAACAAATAACAGAATATATAAAGGATTTTGACAAAGAAGGAGAGTTATTAGGTGGCATAGTTATTGCTTCGGATTTTCCAAGTAGAGGAAAGTTAGATACATTAAATATTCTGAGAGTTAAATTCTTTTTCCGCAATCTCGACGAGAGTAAAGAATACTGTTATCAAGATCTTCTAGATAAACTGGAACTCACTATCGTTTAAAATGATTCAACCCTATTTTAAAGATCAAAGGAGGTAGAGGGGTATGAAAAAGTTATTCAAGTTTTCAACAGCGACGGTTGTTGCATCTGGTATTGGTGCTGCGATTTTTATGCTTTTGTTTATGTTCGTGAAGATTCCTTCTCCAGTTCCTCAAACAAGTTTCATGACCGCCTATGGATTCGCCCTTTTCATCGCAACCCTTTATGGTCCTATAGCTGGTGGACTCTCAGCATTCATAGGTCATGCCCTTAGTGACGCTATCCAATACGGCTCTCCGTGGTGGAGTTGGGTCATCGCAAGTGGTATCGCAGGTTTCATATATGGTTTGTCATATAAGTTTACAAACATTGAAGAGGGCGAGTTTACAGGTAAAGACATTTTAAAAGTAAACGTTTTCCAAATTATTGGAAACGTTATCGCTTGGCTAATTGTTGCCCCTGTACTTGATATCGTTATATACGCCGAGCCAGCTGATAAGGTCTTCATCCAAGGTGTAGCTGCTACAATAATGAATATTATCAGTGCCGGTGTCATCGGAACACTTTTACTCATAGCCTACGTAGCGACAAAACCAAAGAAAGGAAGCTTGAAGAAAGAAGAATAAAACTTTTGATTTCAGAAATCTAATAGTTGGAGGAATATGATTAAATGAACAACAACGTTAGTAACATCGAACCAGTTATCGAATTCAATAATTTTTCGTTCAGGTACCATGTCCAGTCAGAACCTACTTTGCAGGACATAAACTTAAAGATTTATCCCGGGCAGAAGGTTGTAATTCTTGGACCGAGCGGTTCTGGAAAGAGTACACTTGTCCACTGTCTTAACGGTTTAATACCTTTTGCCTACAAGGGTGAAATAAAGGGAAGTTTGAAAGTCAAGGGTGTCGAAACACGCACCCTTGACATTTTCAAGCTATCAAAGATTGTGGGAACTGTTCTACAAGATACCGACGCCCAATTCGTTGGGCTCACCGTTGGTGAAGATATAGCCTTTGCACTCGAAAACGACTGTGTTCCACCTCAAGAGATGAAAAAAAGGGTTGAAGAAGCCGCAAAGATGGTTGGTATGGAGAAATTTTTGAACCATTCTCCTTTTGAATTATCTGGAGGACAAAAGCAAAGGACTACAATAGCAGGTGTGTTGGTAGATAATGTTGACGTGCTTTTATTTGACGAACCTTTGGCAAACTTGGATCCAGCAACAGCAAAGAGAGCAATGGAAGTTATAGACGATCTACACAGGAAGACGGGAAAAACAATTATCATTGTTGAGCATCGACTTGAAGATGTTCTACATATAGAAGTTGACCGTGTAATTGTATTAAAAGATGGTAAAATCATTGCTGACTTGCATTCTCATGAACTTATGGTAAGCGACATTCTCAAAGGAGCAGGTTTGAGAGAACCGCTCTATGTTTCAGCTCTAAAATACGCAGGAGTAAACGTATCGGTTTCTATCAAACCTGGTTATATAAAAACGCTTGAGTTAAAAGAAGAAGATAAACGAAAGATTGTAAATTGGTTCGGCACCACGAACGATACTGGAGCAGATGAGAAAGCTTTTAGCTCGGAGCCAATACTAAAAGTTGAGAATTTGAACTTTTCATATGAGAAAAATAAACCTGTCTTGAAGAATATAAACCTTGAAATCAGAGAAGGAGAGATGGTTTCGATAGTTGGTAAAAATGGGGCAGGTAAATCTACGTTTGCGAAAGTGCTATGCGGGTTTGTCAAGGAAGATTCCGGAACCATAACTTACAAAGGTAGAAAATTGAACGATATGACTATCAAAGAGCGCGCTGAAATTATAGGGTTTGTGATGCAAAACCCCAATCAGATGATCACAAAAGCTATAGTATACGACGAAATAGCCCTTGGACTTCGGTTGAGGAAGGTTCCTGAAGATAGGATCAAGGAAAAGGTCTCGGAAGTTGCGGAAATATGTGGTCTTAAACCATTTCTTTCATGGCCTATTTCCGCATTGAGTTATGGACAGAAAAAACGTGTTACAATCGCTTCTATCCTTGTTCTTGATCCAGATATAATTATTCTTGACGAGCCAACCGCAGGACAAGATTTTAAGCATTACTCAGAAATTATGGAATTTCTAGCATACCTTAATTCTCTGGGAAAGACTATAATTCTAATAACCCATGACATGCATTTAATCATGGAATACACTGATAGAGCTATAGTTTTTGCAGATGGAGAAATCATAGCAAGTGCTGAACCGTCGGAAATTCTAACCAATATGGAAGTAATTGAAAAAGCAAATCTGAAAGAAACCTCACTTTATCAGCTTTCGCAGTTAGTAGGTATTGAAGATCCCTCTAAATTTGTCAAACACTTCATCAATTATGACAGGATGGTGAGGAATAGCCGTGCAGGAGAAGTTGATACTGTACACTTCAGATGAAACAATCATCCACAGACTCTCTGGTTTGACAAAGCTTATATCCTTTTTGCTATTAACATCAGCGGTCATGTATACTTATGATATCAGAGTCATTAGTGGTATTTTGGTATTTTCGTTCTTTTTGATGCGAGTAGCAAAAATCAAGTTTGCAAGAGTCAAACTCATGTTTGCATATGTTTTTGCATTCCTCGTGGTAAATGAAATAATTACATTCCTCTTTGCACCTACAGAAGGTGTAAAAATCTTTGGAACAGAGCATCTGCTTTTTTACATTTCTAAGAACTACCCGGTAACCTTGGAACAGATCTTTTATCAAACGACTAAGTTCTTAAAATACATTTCTGTCATACCACTTGGTATGATTTTCCTATTCACAACAAATCCAAGCGAACTGGCATCTTCACTTAATAGGATCGGTGTTAATTACAAAATTGCATATTCTTTCGCACTTACGCTTAGGTATTTCCCTGATATTCAAAGAGCATACACGGACATAAGCCTTGCGCAACAAGCAAGAGGCATTGATTTGTCCTACAAAGCAAAGTTTAAAGACAGATTCAAGTATGCTTTATTAATACTCATACCTTTGATTTTCTCCAGCCTTGAGCGTGTTGAAAAGATAAGTAACGCAATGGATCTGAGAGGATTTGGCAAATACAAAAAGCGCACATGGTATACTACAAAGAAATTCACGTTTGAAGACTATATTACGCTTGGAATATCTGGATTGATATTGTTCATATCTATAGCTATTGGAATCTTCGTGAACAATGGAAGGTTTTATAATCCTTTCTTGTGAAAGAGTCATGGTACAATAAAAGAGAAAAGAAACTTCCCAATTACCTTTTCCAAGAAAGGAGCGTGACAGAATGAAGAAAGTTTCAAAGTATTTCGTAATATTTTCCATAGTAAGTTTGCTGTTTTTCTACCTTGTTAGTTGCACAAGTACTCCTGGTGAAAACAACGGTTCAAGTGGTTCCAATGGAGGTAACGAATCAAGTGGGAAAATAAGGCTTAAAATTTTATTACAGCTCCCAAGCTCTTATACCTCGACTCTCTCTGTTAAAAACCTTGATGCGCTTTTAGGAAAGAGTCTGACTGCATTCAAAGACGAACTACCCATTAGTAAAATCTACTTTAAGCTTACAGATTCAGATGGAGTCAAAATCCACGAGGGAAATTACAAATTGAATGATACTATCACATTTGAAGTAAGTGTAGATGCTAGTAAAAAGTACACTTTCTTCGCACAACTATACACAAACGCTTCTATGTATGCCACGGAAACCGTAATAATGCAGGGCTCAATTACCATGTCTTTGTCCGCCACCACAAAAACCGTTTATCTTCCCGTAGATTTTCTTAATGGCTCCGCTATCTTAAATTACAAAATCCCAAATTACTGGGCTGACGAATATGAATTCAATAGCATACTCATAACTGCTAAGCACACATCTAGGGGAACCCAAAAAACACTTGAGCAATCTTCTCTTTCTGCTACAAATGTTACTTTGGAATTGACAAACGCATATCCGGGAGTTTGGGAGATTCAGCAAACAGTAACTTTGAAAAACAAAATTCAAGGAAATAGTGTTCAATATCAAAAGACGAACTATTTGACGGTCTACCCTTCCATCGACTTACCGTTTGACGTATACCCAAGCATATACGGTTTTGTTCGATACAGCAAAACACTTAGCGGGGTTGCATCAACAACTCCGGCGGTAGCAAAGGATGGAACGATATATATTGCAGACAATAACGGTTGGCTCTATGCATTCACAGACAACGGCACGCAAAAATGGGCTAAGCAACTCACAACATCTGCCATATCCTCTGGTCCTGTAATCGATGAGGATGGATATATTTTTGTAGGTGCTACAGACAACAAAGTTTACAAAGTGAACCCTACAGATGGAAACGTTGTCTGGTCATTCACAGCCGGCGGAAGTGTGAGCTATGGAATCACGTTCTCCACCTACTCTGTTTACTTTGCTGCATCAGATGGATATCTGTATTCTGTAAGAAAAGATAACGGACAAGAGAATTGGAGATACCAGATAGGTACATCCTGTCTTTCTCATCCTTCTGTTGCATACGATGGAACTGTATATGTAACCGCAGGGAAACTTTACGCATTTAATCCAGATGGCACTATCAAGTGGACGTTCAACGGAGATGGATGTTTAAAACACGGACCTTCAATTGATTCAGACGGAACGATATATGTGGCAAGTTCCGGCAATTTGTACGCAATAAAGCCTGATGGAACGAAGAAGTGGGAGCTTTCTTATTATTATTATTTTGGAGACCCCGTTATTGGATCAAATGGATTCATATACATAAATAGCAACGGTTATCTATGTTGCGTCGATAAAAGCAACGGAACAATAAAGTGGAGCAATTATGGTTCACGATACGTGGATACCGCACCGCTTGTTGATGATAAGGACCGCGTTTACATTGGTGATGATGATTACGGATATCTGGAAGTTTTCGATGGTTTGAGTGGCCAATTACTATGGGAAATGGACCTTGGAAATTCAGTTTACACTGCTCCTGCCCTTAGCAGTGTTGGAGATGAAAAGACTATACTCGTTGGAGTGGATAACAAGCTTGTTTCTGTTCATACATTGGCGAAGGGTCTTGCAAATACAAGCTGGCCCAAAGCTTTCAGAGACCAAGCAAATACATCAAATGTTAATACAGCTCTTGTCACCGGAGATGCATCGCTCACAACTTTGATTGGAACAATACCAATAATACCACCTGTTAGCAATCTTTCAGCAGAATACAGTAGATCAGGGAAAAGTCTAAAAGTGACATATCAGTGGAATTATACAGGCTATGATTATGACAAAGCAAAATTTGTAGTCTACGTAAAAGTTCCTGGAAGTTCTCTTTGGGAACGTATTGGTGAAACAACAAGCCGAACAGGTGTAAGTTTCTCAAATGTTTGGTTCCAAGAACTTTCAATAGATAAAGTTGCCGTTAATGTTGTAGTTGATACCAGACAAAGTGGTCTTACAGTATGCACACCTACACTGAAATAAATCTTTAATACATTCTCAGAGCCACCTTAATGGTGGCTCTGAGTTTTGGCTTAATATTCAATCCCTTCCCTTGCAAGAACACCTTTTTGGTAATAATGTTTGATTTCTCTCATTTCGGTTACTAAATCTGCAATATCGATGAATTCTTGTGGAGCGTATCTACCAGTTAGAATGATTTCCACATGTTCAGGTTTGGTTTTCAAAATTTCCACCACATCTGCTGGCTCAAAGAGTTTGTAGTAGACAGCAACATTCACTTCGTCCATAATGACTACATCGTATTCTCCGGACCTGATAATTCTTGCTATCTTTTCAAGTCCTTGCCTTGCCAATTTGATGTCTTCTTCGGTAGGCGAGTTGAAAATAAAGCAATCTCGTCCGTATTGTTCAATTACCAAATTTGGCAGATATTTCGGTGCATCAAGTTCACTATATCTCATACCTTTTATAAACTGCCCAATGTATACCTTCTTACCTGCACACACCGCTCTCAATGCCAAACCAAAAGCTGCTGTTGTTTTTCCCTTCCCGTTACCTGTGTAAACTTGGATATAGCCGTTTTGGAGTCTTTCTACTGGTTTATCCATCTTTTCATCTCCTTCCACCAAAGTATAAGAAATTTCAATATCTTTTCGTTGTGTTCTGGCTTTTTCAGTCCAATTCGGACACTATCATTAATTCCAAAATCGAACATCTCCCTTGCATGCATGCGCTCTTCGTTCAGCTTGGCGATGAATTTTTTTACATCACCTACTTTGACAACGATGTAATTCGTGAGTGATGGGAAATAAATAAATTCAGAGAATGTTTCTCTTTGCTCAGCAAAATATTGTTGAGTTTGTCTCACAAAGTTTTCGTATTTCTCTTTATTTTCCATTATCGCTTCCAAAAGAGTATACCCATCCCCACCTATCGCCCACGGCATGCGGTATTTCTCAAACAATTCTTTAAATTGAACTGATTTCACATACCCAACTCTCACACCTGGCAATCCCAGAATTTTCGTGAAGCTTCGGATAACAATTAAGTTCGGATATATCCTTTCATCCAATTCTATCCTCAGTTTTTCAGGCACAAAGTCTATAAACGCCTCGTCGATAACAAATATCACATCGGTTCCATATTTGCTCAGCGACCATTCAAGCAAAATAGAGTAATCTTTGTATATACCTGTCGGATTGTTTGGGTTTCCTGTAATCACAATTATTTTCTTGTGCTTTTTTAATCTACTTGCTGTAGTTTCTAAAATATTTTTTAAAATATCAAGTTCGATTTCCCTTCCTTCAACGTAGTTAACTTTTATAATTCCCTTCGCTTTGAACGTTGCAACCCTTTCGTATTCCGTGTAATTTGGAGTGGGTATTATTACATGTGCGTCTTCCATTAATGTCCAACCAAGGATATGAAACGCCTCGGTTGCACCGCCAATGATTACACTGTTGCTTCCAAAGTGTTTTCTAAAATCCTCTTCAATCCATTCCACGTATGTATATCTTCTTAGGTTTTGTAGTTTTTTCCCCAGCACTTGAAGAATAAATTCAGGCACAAAAGGGTTCACAGAGATTGAAAAATCTAAGATATCTTCATCTTTTATACCGCCGTGAAACTTGCGGAAATTATTTGCACCATTCAATTCATTTCACCACCGCTGTTAGTATTATCGTTGTGAATATGATAATCGCAGTAACCTTTTTATACAATTCAAGTGCTTTTCTGATATCTTCTTTTTCAGGTATCTTTCCCTCAAGTTTGTAATATCCTATCTTTTCGAACCCGAGTTTTAGCACACCCGCAAAAGCACTCATTGGATACATCGCGTTAATCTTTATCGCTCCGTATTTTAAGATGTATTTCCAAGAATTGACTGGATTGAAGAGTGAAATCACAAAAGCTGTAACCCTTGATGGGACGATGTTAAGCAAATCGTCGAATCTTGCTGGGAATTTCCCAAACCATTCGTATTTTTCGTTCCTATATCCAAAGAGGGCATCGTATGTGTTTACTACCCTGTAGATAACAGCACCGGGAAGTCCAAAGAGCAGATAATAAAACAACGGACCAGTTATGCTATCTGAGATATTCTCAGCCAAGCTCTCTATCGAAGCAGAGTAAAGGTGAGCTTTATCAAGCTTTGACACGTCCCGAGAAACAATAAATGAAACGTTCTTTCTCAAAAGTTCTACATCATCTGTGTAACATCTTGCAACATGCTCATACAAGCTTCGGATAGAAAACGTAGACTTGAGCAAGTAAATTGCAACCAAAAAACCTAGGATTTGTGCAACTTTGTTGTCACTTTTTGATATAACTAGGAGTGATGTGCTTATCACCAGAAAAAGCACAATTTCGATAGTCAGCGCTATCATGCCAAAGATAAACTTGGCGAAATTACTTTTTTCAGGCTTGTTGAGTTTTTTGTCAAACCATTTACCAACGAATCCCATGTAAACAACAGGATGAATTTTGGTAGGATATTCACCAAAAAGCAGATCGTATACTATGGCAAAAAGTAAAGCAAAAAGTTCTTTGGGAAGAAAAATTGTATCCGACACTTATCTCTACATCCTTTCAAAAATGATACGTTCAATTTTCGATATGTCGATATGTTCAACGATGAAGTCTGTTATTCTATCGATTTCTTTGATAATCTGTGCTTTATCATCCAAAGCAATTTCTTCCTCTTTCTTGGTCAATAAATCTTCGTCTGGTATCTTGTTTTCAAAGTAAGGTATCGTTCCAAGATATTCAATGGAATATTTCTGAGCAAGGTTTTCTGGCGCGTCTTTTAGAAGTGATTTGTCACCATGGAATTTGGTGAACACAAAACCTTTTAAAAGTTTTCTTTCTTCGTAATCCATGAGTTCTATGGTGCCTGTAATTTGGGCGAATGCTCCGCCTCTTGAGATGTCTGAAACAAGAATAACATGTGCACCAACGCTCTTTGCAACTTGGAGGTTTACTATCTCTGTGTCTTTGAGGTTCGGCTCAACGAACGCACCAGCCCCTTCTATGATTACTAAATCATGCTTTTGTGATAACCTGTCCAGTATGGTTTTAATTTGGGCAAATAACTTTTCTTTCGAATCGAACATGTAACGCTCTGATGTTAAGTAGTCGATGAATTCACCCATAAAATAAACCTGTGTTTTTCCCTCGCTTGGGACTATTAATATCGGATTGAATTCCATAATAGGTTCTTTTTCGCATGCAAGTGCCTGTATATATTGAGCTATTGCTATTTTTCCTTTACCATTTTGAATGTTGATAAACTTTCTTGACATGTTTTGGGATTTGAAAGGTGCTACGTTTAGACCTTTTTTTGTGAAGTATCTGCACAAAGCCATTGCGAGCGTTGATTTTCCAACGTTCGACATGGTACCTGCAATCATTAAATACATCTTCTCACCTTCCAAGGGTATGGAATATATAAAATGTTAATAAGACTACCATTTGGGATATTAAACAACTCCCACCAAGTACATCGCCTGTGATTCCACCGATTTTAATTTCCGAGACTCTGGAGATTAGGTAAGCCATGGTTATGGTTAAAGTCAGAGAAATAAAAAACATTAGCGGACTAATGAAGATTAATGGGGTTAAGAAAAGCATTGAATATACTGTGTAATGCTTGTTGTGCGGAAAAAGCATAGCACCTAATCCTTTTGGTTTGGCAGGTTTTGAAAAAGTGAGCAAAAGTACCATTTCATATCTTCCAAAAACCGAGGCAAAAAGGAAAGCTTGCCAGTCTAATGTTGACATGAGTTGGTAAAAGAGCAAGACGTAAAGTATGCCATAAAAGACAGCGAATGGTCCAACGTCACCTTTGGCCATAATCTCTAGTCGGCGTTCTTTGTTTGACTGGTTCAAAAAGCCGTCGAACATATCAAGAAGACCATCGAAATGGAAAAGGTCAAAGAAATAGTATCCGATAGCCATCGCTCCGAAAACGAAAAGTAATTTGTAAGTACTCAAGGAATTAGCCAATACAATTGCGAAGGAATAAATAGCTCCGGGAATGTATCCAATCGCGGGAAAATAAATTGGAATTCGTCTAATTCTTTTTTCCCACTCATCAATATTTTTAATTTTGACAGGTAACCTTGAGATAAATGATAAAGTAAGTAAAAAGTCAGTGAGGAGCTCTTTCCACATGCTATTCAACACTCCAATGGTTATAAATTTTGTTTTTGAATTCCTCCCACAATGCTAAGGACTCCACCAATTCATCTTCATTAAAAATTTCAAAACACAGGTACTTTGCCCTGAACAGCCTATCTGAAAGCACTTGGTAAGCATTCTCAAGTGTTTCCCACTCAAGTTTCTGATGGTCTTTTCCGTCCTTAACACCCATAATGTGAATTTCGACAATGTTATTCACAAAGTCGTTTTCTACTTTCTTTCCGAGAATGTGATGCCCGATGTCAAAAACGGTCCGAGAATGGTTAAATACATGCTCTTTTAGGTTTTCAATAGAAATCTTTGGGTGTGATAAAAGACTATGGAATAATTCTTTATCTCTTTCCGTGCAATCTCCGAAAGGATGTAGCACATAATTTGCTATATCCAAGTTCATTTCAAGATATTTAAATGCGTTTAAAATGTTTGTAAGGTTATCTGTTGGAAGATGAACAGTGTATTTTATTCGTTTTTCCAGCGCAATTTTGCGTAAATGCTCTTTTTCTTGCTCAAATAATCTGTAAGTATCATCATCCCAAGTGTAAACGAGTAGCTCGATGAAATCAAAATTACGAAACTTTCGAGTTATATACTCAACATTCTCATAATAAGTGCCAGGTATGACCCAGGATGTTGTACCTAATAGCTGGCTCATTTAATACGCACCCCTATTCCGGAGACAACAAGGTAGACTTCTTTTGCAAGCTTAGCCAGTCGTGTGTTAGTTTTTCCAAGCATTTCGGCATACTGCCTGGCTGTTGGGTTTTCAGGTATAATTCCCCAACCAACTTCATTGGTGACTACGATAACCTCGCATTTTATATTGGTTAGAACATCTACAAGCCTGTCAATACGCTCCTGAACATCAAGTTGATAATAGTAAAGGTTGCCAAGGTAGGTTGTAAGGCATTCAAAAAGGATAACATCGTACTTGTCATCTATATTTTTGAGAACTTCCGTTACATTGACAGGTTCTTCGAAAGTATCGAAAAGCCCCTTTCTTTCAGCTTTATGCTTTTCGATTCTCAACCTCATTTCGTCATCAAACGGAACGCCAGTTGCCAAAAATGCTCGTTTGGTGTATTTTAAAGCTAGGTTTAGTGCAAACGTACTCTTACCTGATTTCATTCCGCCAGTTACAAGTATCAAACTGAATCACTTCCTTTAGATACACCCGCATCATCGAATGTTGCCATTTCTCGTATCATCTTTATCGCAGCCTCTATAATGGAAATCGCTAAAGCTCCTCCAGTTCCTTCACCAAGTCTCATATCTAAGTCAAGAATGGGCCTAAGGTTCATCGCATCAAGTAAAACCTTGTGCCCTTTCACCTTAGATTTATGACCAGCGAAGACAAAATCAAGCACCCTAGGTTCAAGCTTCCAAGCTATCAGGAGAGCTGCAGTCGTAGGGAAACCATCTACAACGACTGGAATATGTCTACTTGCTGCCTCAATGATAAATCCTGCCATCTGACCAATACAAAAACCTCCGACTTTCTCGAGTACATCAATAGGATCTTTGGCATTGGGTTTATTTACTTCCATAGCCTTTTCCACAGCTTGACGTTTTCTTTTTAATGCATCGTTGTTGATAGGAGTACCTATGTCCAGAATATCTTCTATATCAAACCCAAAAGCTACGGAAATAGCTGTCGCTGTTGTAGTATTACCTATCCCCATATCGCCAACAACAAGAAGGTCTGCACCTTCTTCTATTGCTTTTCTTGCTATCTTTTTTCCATTTTCAATACATTCGATTGCTTGTGTTCTTGTCATTGCAGGACCTTTGGTAAAATCAGCTGTACCATAACCAATTTTTGCATTGATTAACTTTGGATGTGAAAATTCAAAGTCTCCATCGACTCCGGCATCGACCACGTAAACATCCGCTCCAACATGCCTACCAAATACGTTTATAGCCGCACCACCGTTAAGAAAATTCAAAACCATTTGGTATGTAACTTGTTTTGGATAAGCAGAAACTCCTTGTTCAACAACACCATGGTCGGCAGCGAACACATAAATTCTCTTAACTTTCGGAAGTTCTGGCAGCACTTTGTTCTGAATTAGTCCCATTTTCAAGGCGATTTCTTCCAAATATCCGAGACTACCAATCGGTTTTGTCAAATTGTTCAAACGTCTCATGATACTATCTTTCAAAACGTTTTCAAACCTTTCTTTTTCCATACTTACCCCCCTTTTTTGCTTTTAATCAAAGAAAAAATTTCCCAGACAGCCCGAGCTGTCGGGAATTGATTCCCACATAGTCGGTCTCCCGGCTTGTGGATCATCCTACTCTCCGCGCCTTCCCAGCTCGAATCAGAGCCAGTGGCGTTTATGCGGATTTCGTCCCCACTCACGGTTGCTGGGCAGCCCCGGATTTGCACCGGTGTTCCCGTGCACTATGTAGGTTGTGATTATTCGTTTGTTTATATTTTAACTTAAAATCCAAGAATTTTGCAACATTGCTTTCTTTTGAAATTTTGAGTTTGTGCTATAATTATTAAAGATAATAAGCCTTTTTCACAAATTTAGGTGGGAGGAGGAAGGATTATGAAAAGACTTTTCTTGGTTACCTTTGTAGTTGTGTCTATCCTGACCGTTTTCTTACTTTCTTCATGCAACAAGTCAAATGTTTTGCGCATCTACAACTGGGCAGATTATATTCCAGAGGAAGTTATCCAACAATTTGAAAAAGAGTACAACTGCAAAGTTATCTACGACGCATTCGCGTCAAACGAAGAGATGTTTGCAAAGATTAAATCGGGTGGAACAGGATACGACATCGTTTTCCCATCGGGTGACCACGTTAAAATGATGATCAACGAAGGACTTTTGGAAAAACTTGACTTAAGCAAAATACCAAATTTCAAAAATATCGATCCACTCGTCTTATCCAAAACAACATATGACCCAAATCACGAGTATTCAGTCCCATATATGATGGGCACTACAGGTTTGATAGTCAACAAAAAATACCTCAAAGACTATGAAAAATCTTGGAGCATATACGAACGCACTGATTTGAAAGGCAAAATGACACTTCTTGATGATATGCGCGAAGTTTTTGGAGCAGCTCTGAAATATCTTGGATATTCGGTGAACACAACAAATCCGGACGAAATCGAACAGGCAAAGCAGGTCATATTGAAATGGAAAGAAAATATCGTCAAATTCGACGCAACTACATATGCACAGGGTGTTGTAAATGGCGAGTTCTGGGTTGTGCACGGATATCCTGAGAACGTGTTCCAATTGATTCCCGAAGAAGAATTAGAGAATTTTGAGTTCTTTGTTCCAAAGGAAGGTGGAACGCTCTGGATTGACAACATGGTAATTCTAAAAGATGCCAAAAACAAGGACTTGGCATACAAATTTATAAACTTCATTCTGAGACCCGAAATTGCAGCTCAGATATCTGACTATTTGATGATACCATCTCCTATCACCGAAGCACAAAAATATAAAGAAGTTGATCCACTCTACACGCTCGACGAACTTGGTAACTGCGAAATAATAGACTACATTGGAGAACATATTGATCTGTACAACAAAGCCTGGGAAGAGATAATCAAATAATCAAAAAGCAAGCTAAAATGTAGATAACAAAGCGGGGCTCGTAAAGAGCTCCGCTTTTTTTGTAGCAATCTTTTGCAAATACTCTGGAACAAAATAAAACTATTTGTTGTAGAATAGTGATAGCATGTAGAAAACACCATAGAGGTGGTAAGATGATAAAGATATTCAAAGAACAAGTAGAGTCAGCTATTAAGTTATACGATTTATCTAGCGAACTTCTGAACATTGAGAAAGCACTTAAAAAGGTTAGAAACACATTCCCGGATTTCACACTGCAATCTACTCTTGTCAAGGTTGCGGTTGTGAATTCACTTTATAACACCAATATCTTCAGAGTGTATGATGTTGCCTATCATATATCAGAAGTTGTTTCGCAGGAAGGGATTACTTTAGAACCTGAATTTGTGGATAAATTGTCAACCGTTGTGCTTAGAAGTAATGGAGACAATGGAAAGGAAAAACACTACATAAGCTTTTCTTCAGCTTTAGCTCATATTTTCTTAAGTGATAAACTCCCTATCTACAATTCCGTCACAACCCGTATGGTGGCTTACCACTTAAACGAGGAAGTTAAAGCTGGCAAGAAATACACAACATACACTGATTTTTATCATGATTTTTATATGCTTTTAAATTCGCTGGAATTTAAAACCTCCGTATCGGAATTACACAAGTACCTTTGGATTTCAGGAGAATACAGGAAGTTGAACGGTATAAAGCCGTGGGAGAACCCAAGTAATGAAATCAACCCTGATTTGAAAAAGTTGTTCAAGAAGGGTGATGAAAATGTACAAAAGCTTTTGAAAGATTTGATAAAAGACCTTTATGGACCGTTGTTTTTAGAGTAGGCATCGTTTAAGCTAACTGCTCTGTCAGCATATTTTACGGTTCTTTTCACATACAGCAAACTAAATCCCGGTTTAGAAGTTGTCTGCGATATTATAGAAGAAACTAAAAGAATATCATCTCTCAGTTAGTCACAAACAATTATCAATGAGATTTCATCTTTCCTTTCAAATTAGCGAAAAAAATACACAAATAAAGCTAATAAGCCTATTAGGGATAACCCTATAACAACATTCATCCATCCAGGCAGACCAGAAAGTCCATAAAACGCTCTTATTTCTGGTAAGTTTCTGAAAACGTTGACAATGTCCTGCCATGTGAATCTTTCTGTCTTTCCAACAGCGATAAACAGATTTCCAGCTTGTCCGTTAGGCGCGAAATATCCTACAAGGTAGTATTTTCCTGTTTCTGGCAAAGTTATCGTCTTTGTAATATGGATCCAAGAATTTGTATCTGTTACAGGTTCATAGAAAGCTTGTGGCTGGTCTGTTGATTCGAATAGAAGTACCCCCATACCATCAGGAATTTCAAATGGCAAATTGTTTGTTTTTGGCAATCCCGGACCTATGACTGCAACTGCTGGCTTTAATTCTTTGTATTTATCAGTTTTAGGTGTACCCACCTGAAAATACAAACTCTCGCCTTTTTTGCCTTGGAATGTCAACCACACAAAACTACCATCCTTTTCAAGGACTTTGTACAACACTTGCGAAATCTGTATATTGTTTATTGGAATAGCGTTGGATATATTTGCACCGGACATATTCGAAACTACCAGTGCATGGGAAAAGATGAGTATTGAAAAAACAATAGATATAAGAAAACTTATGTGCTTTTTCATATGCACCATATAAATCTTCTCCGTTCGCGTTTTAATTAACCTATTGAAGAATTTTTATACTTTCCAGTTTCTAACAAATGTACTTATCAAATAACCAATTTCTTTCGGCTTTTCAACTACAACTGCATGTCCTGAGTTTGGAATTGTTAAATGCAGAGCATTTTTTACTTGTTTGTAAATCTCTTCGCTAAATTTCTTTGGTTTTATATTATCTTCTTCAGCCGAGACAATTAAAACTGGAAATTCAAAATTCTTAATTCTTTCGAGCAGGTTCAGTTCATTTAATCTGAGAAACGCCTCGAGCAGCCTTTCTGCGCCTTCGTAATTAAATCCTGTGAGTCTTGAGACAATAATCTGGGATAGATTGCCAACAGAATTTATATACAGTTCGCTATAAACATCCGAAAGCCAGCTGTTGACAAAAATTTCTGGTCTTCGGCTCTTGGTACCATCTTTCCATCTTAAAACTTTGCTTTCCATGACTTTGTCAGTGCGTGCTGTAGAAGTGATAATCATCATCGACTCTACGTACTCTGGATACTTTGCTCCAAACAGCATACCAACTTCTCCACCATACGATGTGCCAATAAATTTTGCCTTTTTGATGCCAAGGTAATCCAAGAGCTCTTTTAAATCTTCCACATGCCTTTCAAATGAACATTCTTCATCTACTGCACAGCCAGAACCCCACTGACAGCGGAAATTATGAAACAACACTGGAATGTTTTTTGGAATGTTTTTTGAAAAAACTTTCCAACTTTCATAATGCATGAATATACCATTCAAAAAGACTACTGAAGTCGCTTCATCGTTCACATCACAATGATTCACATATTCGTATTCAATCTTTATGCCGTCAGATGTCAAGAATTCACTACCCATATATTCTCACCTCCACAGAGCGGCCTGATGATTATACACAGAGAATTTTTGAACTCGCAAAAAGCTCAGAACCTTCCTGTCTAATTATTCTTTCAGGAAAAGAGGTTTTGTTTACTCTAACCGCGCTACCAACTTCCACAGGCAAAGTAATGATTTCGTATTTGTACAGGAAGTGATTTAAGCAGGCAACAGTAGCCAACTTATGAAAAAACGGGGGACTCATCCCCCGTTATCCTTTTTTGAAATATTCAATCAATGTCTTGCCTTCCTTGCTTTCCAACCGTGCATTGCAAGTGCAAATGCGATAACAGCATAAGCCATAAATTCTCTGAAGAATTCTCCTATCTGTGGTTGTCCGAACAATCTGTTACCTGCGCTCGGTGCAACGACAAAGAGTGTATGGAAAAGTATTACACCGATTATCGCGTTCCATATGGAAGCTTTTTGAACGGATGCACCACCAACCAAGAGTGCGGCGATTGAGAAAAGACCTATCTGCTCATGGCTGTTGTATGTGTTTATCGTTCCTATGTCTTGGAGATATATGACCTGCCCAATTGCTGCAAGAACGGTTGAGTAAATAACTGCTATAATTCTTGTTTTGTCGACGTCAATACCTGCGGTCCTTGCAATATGCATATCCTGACCAACCGCTTTGAAATCCTGACCTAGTTTCGTCTTCAAAAGGAAGGTTATGAATAAACACAACCCCACTACAAATAGAAGCGGGACGATAAATATGCTTACATACTTTATATTCACAACGAATATATTATTCAACGCTCCAGCAACCGTCCCATAAAGGTCTACAGTATTTCTCAAACCCACACCTTGTGGTAAGAGCATATCTGTCTTCGAAAATGGTATTAATGAACCAATAAAGAATAAGAATATGAGCTGATAAACACCATTTGCAAAGAACCCAAGAATCATAGAAGTTATCATCTCTCGTCCTTTTGCCCTGTTTAGTGTTAAACCAACAAGCCAACCAAGAAAGATTGAAAGTAAGCTTGCGATAATCATTGACAGCAGAATACCTTTTATACCCGTGATGTTCCAATCCACAACGAAAAAGAGTGCAGCTTGAGCTGCCATAGCACCCAAGACTATCGCAAAATTCAAGCCAAGCCCCGCAACAACTGGTATTATAAGTGCAAGGACTAAGAATGTATTTCTACTAAGTCTTCGAACAACTTCGGATATCAGGAACAAAGGAGGAATCTTTGCTGCAATAACTGCCCCTAAGGTAAGTACAAAGAAAGCTATGGGAACTATATTGCTCAGAAGGATTAATTTTATTCTGTTTTTTACGTTCTTTTCCATATCAGTTTGCCTCCTTTGGCGCGCGTGTCAGTGCGTAGAGTATCATGCCATTACTGACTATGAGTCTCATAACCTCGGTAATATCACCACGTGTTACTTGGCTCAGCACTGGCAACGCGACAGTCAGAAGAGTTTGAAAGATGACTGTTCCCATTACAACGTTTGTTATAGTAGCCCGCCTTATTGAAGCACCACCTATTAGAATTGAAGCAACCGCTGGAAATGTCATAAACAAAGGTGCCTGGTAAAGTTGTACAAAACCATAGCTTTGAGCATAAACAATGATACCTATACCTGCCAAAACCGTTGACAGGATAACCGCATTTCTTCGCGCAGTTCTTGGCTTTACACCTGAACTAATCGCGTACATTTCATTTTGACCTACCAAATCGATAGACAATCCCGCCCGTGTTTTGAAGAATAAATATACAATGAAACACATTAAGGCAAAGAACAGTATCAAACCAGTTGGAAAGTATAGGTCTCCAAAGATTCTAAACCTTAGAAAGTTGTTCAAAACTTTATCAAAGTATCCCTGAAGTGTTAGCGTATATCTCAATCCCACGCCACCAATTGCCCATACCATCTCAGGATTTCTAAAAGGAAGCACAAGCCACATAATGGACATAAACGCAACTATCGAGTATCCAACATATGTTTCCACCATCATTTCCTGACCACGTACCTTGTCAAGCAACCAAGCGTATATCCAACCAAAAATCAGGTTAAAGCCTATCGAAATAACAACTGCCACAAAAAATCCGATAGGTCCCATTATCTGATTTTCCATGACAATAAGCATTCCCAACAACCCACCAATAATACCAACGGGCAACCCAAAGTTCGGACCTATGCCTGCTCTAATTGTTGGAAGCATAGCAAGAACTAATACACCGTTCATACCAATCCTCACCAATGAATCACTTATCAACCCTGGTATTGAAACTGTAGTAAATGCAGCTAAAACAAACAAAGATAACAAGAAAAGAACGATAACCAATATTGGGATATCGATTTTCTTAAAAATCTGAGTAACCAAGCTCTTTATATCCATAGTCTCACCCATTTACTTTTACCTCCTTTAACTCGCCAGCCATAGCTAAACCAAATTCAACATCTGGAGCTGTTGGTGGTAGGATTGCAGCGAGCTTACCTTCAGCAACGATTGCTATTCTGTCACATATAGACTTCAATTCTGCTAATTCACTTGAGGTAAGTACGATGGTAATCCCATGCTCTCTGTTGAGTTTTACTAAGTAATCAAGCACAAGTTTTTTTGCACCGACATCTATTCCTCGTGTCGGCTCTGATACAAACAAGAGCTTTGGATTCAATGTAAACGCACGTGCAAGACAGACCTTTTGTTGGTTACCACCGCTGAGTCTCCTTACAGGTTGTGTAGGTCCTTTACATCGGATGTCCAGTTCTTTTATCAAATTCTCTGCATGTTGTCTGATAGCTTTTCTATCGTATACAGTAAAGCCCAAGAATTTCTTTGTAAACATTCCAAATGCTGTGATAGCGGTTGCAACTATGTTCATTTCAACAGACTCGTCAAGTAGTAAGCCAACACCCCTGCGGTCCTCAGAAACATAAACAATTCCGCTCTTCAATGCATACATCGGAGAATTTAACTGATAAGGTTTTCCCATATAATTTACATCACCTTCGGCAGGGTAGAGTCCAAAAATACCGTTCGCAATTCCGAGCTTACCCTGACCAGCCAATCCACCAATTCCTAAGATTTCTCCCTCTCTTATATCAATGGAAAAATCTTTAACCTCTTCACCAGGCATATGAACTTTCAGATGCTTTATCGACATTATTACATTATTTTCACTTATCTCTTTCTTTCTAGGCGGGAGTTGAACACTTTCTATCTTTCGACCAACCATTTTTTCTGCAATTTGGTATACTGTAAACTCGTTTTTCCTACCTTCAGCAACAACTTGACCGTCTCTAAGTATAACTATCCTATGCGCCACTTCGAGTATTTCGTGCAGACGGTGTGAGATAAAAATTACAGAAATCCCTTTTTCCGAAAGTAATCTGATAATGTTCAATAAATTCTCCGCCTCTGATTCGGTCAAGACTGCGGTAGGTTCATCTAATACAAGGAGCTTCAATGTTCTTTTGTCAATTTCACGTGCTATTTCGACAAATTGTTTGTGAGCAACAGGTAACGAAGCAACGTATTCCATCTCGTCAATTGAATGCATCTTAATGGTGTCAAGCGCCTGGCGCGCATCTTTTCGCATTGCCTGTATGTCTAAAGTTTCGAGTCTTCTTCCCTTTGTCCCTAACATCTTACTGAGAAAGTTGGGTTTGGTAATTTCTCTGTTGAGTTTAATATTCTCCGTCACTGTAAATCCAGGAAGTAGCATAAATTCCTGGTGGACCATTCCTATTCCAAGTTCCATAGCTTTTGATGGAGAATCTATATCAACCTTTTGCCCTTCGAAGAAAATTTCTCCTTCGAATCCTCCTGTGGAATGTATAACTGGCATCCCAAAAAGAATGTTCATGAGGGTTGATTTACCCGCTCCGTTTTCACCTACCAACCCGAGTATTTCGCCTTCTCCCACTGAGATAGAAACGTTCTTTAGAACCTGGTTACCATAGTAAAACTTTGAAATGTTCCTCATTTCTAAAACAGTTTTCATAGCTCATCCCCCTATTTAAAGGCTCTAAAAGACATCCGACACTTGAAAGAAAGAAACAAAAAGCCCTAAGGTTTAATTGAAAGGTGTCGGCAAACAGCCGACACCTTGATTTCAGGAATTAAGTTCAAACGTATTAGAACTTGTCAACTCCAAAGATAACTGATTTGTGGATGAACATATAGTAGTTCTTGTAAGGTTCAAGAGTTCTAACCTGTATCTCTGCTTTCGGATATTTCTTCTTAGCCTCTTCCGTTACGATAAGTTTTATACCGTTGAGATTAGTCGGGCTAACTTTTTTCTGCACCAGTGCTTTAGCAATCTCTACTCCAGCTTCAACAAAGAGCATGTTCATTGGAACTGGCCATGTTGCAAATCTACCCGCACCACCCATTTCAACGATTTTTTGGTTCACAACTTTAAGTATGTACATCATATCGCCTTTCTTGTCTTCAGGAATCTTAATTCCGAGTGTCCCTGGGAATCCGTGTGTTGGAGATGGACAGCATGGTTCGAGATAATAACCACCGTGCTTGAGAATTGCTTTCTGAAGAGGCTCTTGCATACCACAGTTTGTTGAGAAGAAACCTGTCTTTGGACCGTATTTTGCAAGTTGTCTTGGAACGTCTTCGAGTATAAACTGCTGTGCACCTGTCAAACCTTGTTCACCAAGTGGGTCTGGGGCAGAAACGAACACGAAGTTGATACCCATTTCCTTAGCTGTCTTTTCCATGATATCTTTTCTCTCAGCAAGTAGCTTATAGCTCATATGTCTTGGGAAAGAATAGTGGATAATCGTTTCAACACCCATTTTCTTTGCGAGCTCTACGATTGTTCTACCACGGCCAGGTGTGTCAACTTCAAGTATGACGTCGGCTGCGGAAGAAATAACTGCTGGGTCCTCGTGAGGAACACCAACAACAAAGACGATATCCTTTCTCATTTCCTTAACCCGTCTAATAGCTGCTGTTGTGCCAGGAACAGCTTGACAAATAACTATCGCCTTAACTTGCGGATCGTAAGCAAGTTCTACGATTCTTGCAATCGTTGTTTCTTGCTCTTGCATGAACTTGTCTGGGTATGTTACGTGGATAATTTCTTTTCCGTATTTTTTAACAACGTTTTCCGCACCTCTGTACTCATCCTCACCTTGTGAAACAGTTCCCGTAACAACACCTATCTTGAAACCGAGTGCAGCGTAAAGAGACGTGATGAATAGAACAACCACAAGTAGTACCGCCAGTTTCTTCATACCCAATCCCCTCCCTTGGAATAGTGTGGGTCAAGATAATTATATCACAAATGGTTGGTGTTTCAAAAAGCCGTGTTTGTTTTACTTAAGTTGTAAATTCTGTTAATTTATCACCTTCTTTGTTTCTTTTCATCTCTTTACAATGTGTGACTTTTGAATATTCATGTTTGAAAAGAAAGAGATTTTTTGAAGATATTGTAGTTAACCAATTCCCATGAATTATTTTTTCTTCTTGCTTTTTTGATACACCGTAAGTCCCCACAAGCCTTTGCCAGCTTCCATTGCTTCGCGTTGATACTGCAAGAAATAATCAACATACTTTACATTGGGCTGGACTGTCATAACTTGTGCGTAGCCTTCAAGAAGAAGTATCGCATTGAACATCTTGGTTCTTATTTCTTCATCAGTTATCTGATCTGGTTTTTCAAGCCAAACATACGCAAGTAGCCTTCCGTATCTATCTTTTTCCTGGACATCGAATTCCAAGTAAACCGTTCTTCCTGTTAGCATTTTCTTTGTAAAGGCTTTTGCTTCCGGACCATATGGTTCCACGCGTTTGACAGGGTGATTGGTCTCTGGTGTATTAACTCCGATAAGTCTAACTTTGTACTCTTCACCCGCTAAATTTACCTTTAAAGTATCTCCATCAACAACTTCAACAACGTAGCACTTTTTGTATTCACCTTGCGATTGGAAAAACAAAACAAGTGCTACAATAATTGCAATTAGAATACTACTTAGCGAGGCAGTTTGTTTTTGACGTTTCCTAGCCATTTTTACCAATTCCCCCCATTTCCATCAACCTTTTAATTCTCTCTTCTGGTGCTGGATGGTTGTAATGCCAGACCTTGTAAAGTGGCATTGGGTTGGGATTTGACAGATTCTCTTTTACTAATCTTTTCAAAGAAGATATCAAAGGTTCTGGAGTGCCTAATAGTTTGGCAGAGTATTCATCAGCCTCGTATTCCATCTTTCGTGAAAGATAATTCAAAATTGGTTCTAAGAAGAACATCAGCGATGAAATGAATAAAAAAGAATAAGCAAACACCGTGTATGGTTGAGAGACCCCAAAAATTTTTGTTTCGAGAATCAATCGGTACACTGCATTTGTAATGTAAAGCACAAATGATATGAATACAATGTTTATTAACAAAAGTTTCGGTATATGCTTTCTCACATGATGACCAATCTCGTGTCCAACAACCGAAAGAACTTCATCATGATTGTAGCTCAAAATCGTATCGAACAACACAAGTCGTCTTGACTTCCCAATACCGGTGAGATAGGCATTCTGCTTTTTCGTTCTTTTGGAGGCATCCATTTTGTAAATATTTGGAACCTTAACACCCGACTTATCCAACAAGGCTCGCAATTTCGATTTTAGCTCCTCATCGTCCAGCTCGGAGAATTTGTAAAAGAGAGGAGCTATAACTAACGGTTGGATAATCATGAAGAACAACAAGAATGCGGTCGATAGTATCGAAAGCTGCCACCACCAAATTGTGAATTTGTTCAAAAGCCACATCATAATGGAAACTATGGGCGCACCTATGATAACACCAAGTATGATTCCAATTATCTGGTCTCTTACAAACAATTTCGGAGTTGTTGTGTTGAACCCGTATTTTTGTTCAATAACAAAGATGGAATACACTTTGAATGGCAGTTCGACTAAATAATCAATCAGAGCATAAATTCCAAAGAATAATAACGACTGCAACATGAATGTTCCCTTGCTTTCCAGGACTTTTTCAAGAAATGGAAAGAGGAAAAATACATAGACCAATGTGAGAATAAGCGATGTAATTTTCATAACCACTCCGAGGGTAACTCTATCTTTGAGATACATCTTTGCTTTTTCAAAATCCTCTTCAGAAATCTTGTCTTTTAGCACATCTGGTATCCTCGCATTTGGACTTGTAGAGTATCGCATGTTCAGAATATCAAGAGTGATATCCCACAATACTTTGAGGAGAATCACAGCGAGAAATAGTAACACGAAAGAATTTATCATCGAAATCCCCTCCAGTTTTTCAAACTCTCAAATTCTTTATCTCACCATAACTAACACCAATTCTCCGAGCTAATTTTATAAGCCATGGTACTTCTAAGTGAGCCTTCTCCAAAGTTTTATCATCAGATAGCACGTTTTCAGTTTCACCATCTGATATTACAACACCATTGGTAAAAACTATCGTTCTGGAAAAATTCTCAAGAACAAAGTCCATATCATGCGTAATTGTTATTACGAACTTTCCTAGAGATACAAGCTGATGGATAATTTCGGCTATTAACTTTGTTGAATACCTATCCTGAGCGATGGTAGGTTCGTCGAGTATTACCACTTCTGGTTCCATAGCAAGAACTGAGGCAAGACAAAGAAGTTTTCTTTCAGAAAGGGTTAAATCATACGGATGTTCTTCCTTTTTCTTACTAAGCCCCACAATTTCAAGAGCTCTTAACGAGTTTTCGTAGGCCTTTTGTTTATCTTTAAAGACATTCAACGGTCCAAACATGACCTCGTCCAAAACCTTGCTTTTGAATATTTGATCCGATGGATTTTGAAAAACCAAACCAACCGTCTTTGCAAGTTTTGCAGCAGTTGTATCTTTTGTATTTCGACCAAATATCCAGATATCGCCCTTCGTTGGTTTTAACAAAGCTTTTAACAATTTCACAAAAGTAGTCTTACCAGCACCGTTCTGACCAACAATAGCAGTTGGTCTCTCATCAATGGTGAGCGAAATCTCTTTGAGAACATATTCTTCCCTCTTATACGCAAACCACAAATTCTCAATCTTTATCAACCTTTCATTAACTATTTGTGCCATAGTTTTTGAGAGCCCCTTTCAATACTTCAACCGCTTCTTCAAAGCGCACTGGATAATTGCCATTAGGCTTCCTTGCGTTTAGTTTTTTACACACGGATGTATATATTGGTTCGCCAACACTGTATACACCTATTTCCCTCATTGAAAAAATCTCTTCAGGAGTGCCATAACCTAACACTTTTCCTTCATGAAGAAAAACAAGCTTGTCCACATATTCAACTATCTTTTCAAATTTGTGTTCCACTAAGATTATCGTAATTCCCATCTTCTTCAACTCAGATAATACCTCAAAAACTTCCGTTGTGCCCTGTGGGTCAAGTTGTGACGTTGGTTCGTCTAACACTAAAATTTCTGGTTCTAAAGCAAGTACACTAGCAATAGCAAGTCTTTGTAACTGTCCTCCGGAAAGTTCAAAAGGGTTTTGGTCTTTCTTGTCCCAAAGGTCTAACCGGCGTAGAACTTTCTCAACTCTTTCAAGCATTTCATCTCGTTCTAAGCCTATGTTTTCCAACCCAAATGCTACTTCCTCAAAGACAGTCATTTTGGCACCGCTGATTTGTGAAAATGGGTTTTGAAGAACCAAACCTATTTTCCTTACCAATTTCTCTTTCGAAATTTCAAGCACATCTGTCCCATCGATAAGAACTTTGCCTGCACGTATTCCACCAAAAAATGATGGAACCAATCCTGTAAGCGCCAAACACAACGTAGATTTACCAGCTCCGTTCCTGCCGATAATTCCCACAACTTCCCCTGGCAAAACCGAAAAACTAATATTGTCTAGAGCTTTAGTTTTAGAAAGTGGATAAGTGTATGAAAGGTTTTCTACAACAATTTTTTTCACTTCATTATCCACAAGGTAACCCTCCAAACAACAGCGATAACCAAAACGGATTTCATTATAAATTTAACAACCTTGTCGGGAGGCGTTTCCGGTATCAATGTAACAAATGTAGGTCTTTTAGTGGCACCGAATCCTCTCATCTCAATAGCAATAGCTCTTTCCCTTGCTTCAACAAGGGAACTCAAAACAAGAGGACCGATAAGAGCAAAAAAAGCTTTTAACTTTTGAGAAAAGTTTCCTTCTGTCTCAAGCCCTCTAGAGCGTTGCGCATCTATTATTGTTGATGCAGTGGAGAGCATCTGAGGAATGATTTGGAGAACTGATGATAAGATATAACCTAACTTTGGTGACAACCCTTTCTGAACGAGATTTGCCACCATATCTGAAGGTCTGGTCGTTAATATCAACAACCCAAAAGCTGTTATCATATTCACAACGCGTATTATAAGCAACGTTGCGTGGACCAAGCCTTCTTTGTAAAATTTCAAGTCACCAATTGTAAAAACGAGCGTGGCGTTTTCTTTGTAGAACATCCCTTGAATTACCAACATCGTCAGTGAAACAACCAAGACAGCACTTACAAGCCCTATCATATTTTTTAAAACACGAGCCACAAGTGAAAGAAAAACGGAAATTGAAAGAAAGAGAAGTCCCATCCAAATGGATGGGAATATAAAGGTCAACATAACAGATGTAAATGCATACCAAAGTTTTGTCACAGGTTCAAGCTTGTGCACATAAGTGTCTTTATCAACATAAAGGCTTATTGTTTTCAAAGCCTCAACCTCCAGAAGCAAACGGTGTGTTATTGCTCCTGTCTAAAGCTATAAATTAAGGATTTTGGTAGTGCTTTGAAAATTCCGTAGGCAATGAAAACTGTAAGAACCTTGTCCACCAAATCTACCACGAGCTCATCAAAGAAGGAAGCCAACCAAATACCAACGTTCTTAGACCTCAGGAAAGCAAAAAGTGCGTCTCCCCACACATTTCCCGTCTGACCTTCCCAGAAAATAACATTTATTGGAACAGATATAACCGTTGCAACAATAGCTATAATTAACCCACTTATCAAAGCTCTGAACGCGTTTTCAAACATCTTTGCTTTGTAAAGCAAACCTGCTGCAACACCAATTCCAATACTCGTGAGTGCGTATACAAAAGATACAGGACCAACAGTTAAACCGTAAATAATGTTGTTGATTGCCCCACTGATACCACCAACAATCGGACCAGCAAGCATAGCTGCAAGTACAGTTCCTACAGAGTCAAGCCAAAGAGGAAGTTTCAAAGCCTCTGCAAAAAACTTACCTGCATAGTTTATACCTACTGCTACTGGAATAAGCACGATAATCATAGTTGTTAATCTCGAAGACTTCGCCATAGAACCTTCCCCCCTACATCGAGATAATCCCACCTCACTTTTTTATTATACCTCATTCCCTCCACCTTTCAAAATTTGTACAAAGTCTACTTTACAATCCAATACCATATGGTATAATAAATTAGGAGTAACTAAGTAGATAAAAATTACTAATTTTTGGAGGTGCGATTATGCTGTTGCAAGTAAAAGATTTGGTTGCAAAGCTAAGAGATGAAGAAAAAGTTATACTAAAAGGTGTAAATCTGGAAATAAGCACAGGAGAAGTTCATGCAATAATGGGACCCAATGGGTCGGGTAAGTCAACACTCGCAAATGTGATTATGGGCAATCCGAAATACGAAGTTGTCTCTGGTGATATATTGTTTGAAGGTGAATCGATACTTGATTTAAGAACAGACGAAAGGGCTCAAAAAGGTATAATGATGACGTTCCAAAATCCTTACGAAATTGAAGGAGTTAAACTCGACCAGCTACTTTTAATTGCCTACCGTAAGCTGCACGGAGAAGATAAAACATTTTTCCAACTCGATAAAGAGATGAAAGCTCTTTTGAACGAAGTTGGCCTTCCATCAGAGTTCCTGGAAAGGTTTGTTAACCTCGGATTCTCTGGTGGCGAAAGGAAGAAGGGAGAAATATTACAGGCTAGGTTTTTGAAACCAAAGCTTTTGATTTTGGATGAGATTGACTCGGGTCTCGATGTTGATGCGTTGAGAATTGTTGCGGAGCAGATTAATAAGCTGAAAGAGGAAGGCACTTCGTTGTTGATAATCACACACTATGCAAGGATTTTGAATTATTTGGACGTTGATAAGGTTCATGTGTACGTCGACGGTAAGGTTGCATTGACAGGTGATAAATCACTCGCATACGAGGTAGAAGAAACGGGATATGCGATAGTGAATGGCACAGTTGATGCCAAATCATCCAAATAAGGGGGGATAATGATGAGTGACCTCCATGAACTTTTGTATGAACTAAAAAAACGCGAAGATTTTGAAATAAAAGTAAATGTCAAACCAGCGATAAAACTGCCAGCTGGATTGAATAAAAAGCTTATATACGAAATATCAGAAGCAAAAAACGAACCTGCTTGGATGACTGAGCACAGGATTAAATCTTTTGAGATTTTCGAAAAATGGCACGAACCTGACTGGGGTGTTAGCCGTGAAGAACTGGACTTATCAAAGATAGTTCCATATGTAAAACCCAATGCTAAAAAAACAACCACATGGGAAGAAGTGCCTGAAGAAATCAAACAGGCGTTTGACAAACTTGGTATACCAGAAGCAGAGAGAAAATACTTAGCAGGAGTCGGTGCTCAATTTGATTCTGAGATGATATATAAGAACATCAAAGAAGAATTGAAAAAGCTCGGGGTTATATTCACAGACATAGAAACAGCTGTTAGAGAATACCCTGACCTTGTCAAAGAATACTTCATGAAGCTCGTTCCCCCTACGGACAACAAATACGCTGCACTCCACGGAGCACTCTGGAGCGGTGGAACTTTTCTCTACGTTCCGAAAGGTGTGAAAGTTCCTCTGCCACTGCAATCTTACTTTCTTTTCGGTAACCCCGGTGGTGGGCAGTTCGAACACACGGTTATAATTGCTGATGAAGGTAGCGAAGTAACTTATATAGAAGGTTGTACAGCTCCAAAATACGATGTTGTAAATCTACACGTTGGAACTGTCGAAGTGTATGTCAAAAAAGGTGCGAAGATGAAATACTTAACGATGCAGAACTGGAGTAAGAATATGTTCAATCTCGAAATTAAACGTGCAATAGCGGAAGACGATGCAGTTATGACCTGGGTATCAGGTTCGTTTGGTAGTTACAAAACGATGGTTTACCCCGCAACGATACTCAAAGGTGATAATTCCGTTTCTGAAAATGTCTCAATTTCATTTGCAGGTCCAGGTCAGCATATAGATACAGGTTCAAAGGTAATTCACATAGGTAAGAATACACGTTCTACGGTAGATGCAAGAAGTATAAGCATTGGTGGTGGCTGGTCATTCTACAGAGGTCTGCTCAAGATTATGGAAAGTGCAAAAGGTTCAAAAGCAAGCGTTAGCTGTACAGGTCTTATGATAGACAACAAATCAAAAAGTGACACAGTTCCAATAATCGAAGTTTACAATACAGACTCCGATGTAGGACATGAAGCGAAGATAGGAAGAATCAAAGATGAGCAGATTTTCTATCTTATGAGCAGAGGACTAAGCGAATTGGAGGCAAAAGGACTTATCGTTAAGGGGTTCATACAACCAGTAGTCCAAGAACTTCCATTTGAATACGCAATAGAATTGAACAGGCTTGTTGATATGGAAATTGAATCCTCGATAGGTTAATTAGGGTGGTGAATGATATGAACACAGCGAAAATAGAAAAGACCTTAAGATTGGAGCATCAAAATTTACGAGGCATTGTTCCTCAAAGAAAGACAATAGACACTGAAGATTACAAGGTTGATGATTTCAAACCCAGTGGGAATAACCTGCTTGATGAATGGAGAATTAGAAGGTTTTCTGAATACCTAACCTATAAGTTCCCCATGTGGAAAAGGACAGGTTTAAAAAGCCTTCCTTTGCCAAATGTTTTACCATACAAAGGTTTAGAAGCACTGGATATTGATGGTCTGAACTTACTTGAAACGCTTGACTTCGAGGGGACTGACAGAAAATTCGTTCTACTTGCAGATGTCTTTTCTTCGAGTGGAGAATATATCGTTGTGGAAAATGATACAACGATTGTTGTCAACGACGTTAGCCAGATTGACAACACACTAATCGATGTAAGAAGTGGAGAGTTAAATTTTGTCCGAATCGTTGAACACCCATTTTTCATTGGTAATCTTAGAATAAAAGTGAGAAGAAACGCAAAACTTAATCTATACAACCTCTATTTGGGGACTTCTAAGGACGACTTGCTAATTTCAAATGTTTTCATAGACGTCGAAAATGATTCAAAAACTATAGTTAAAGATTTCTACTTTGGTGGTAAAATAAATGTAGGTTACGTTGGTGTGCGAGTCAACGCAGAGAATGCATATGTCGACGTACGCCCATACTATCTTGGTAATGAAAAAACAGTTATCGATATACTTTACCTAATGAGATTTTATAAACCGAACAGTTATGGAAATGTCGATGCAAAAGGTGTACTCACAGACGAAGCAAAGGTAGTTTTCAGAGGGATAATGGATATTCTTAGCGGTGCAAAAGAAGTGGAGGCTCATCAAAGTAACCATGCCACTCTGATTTCGCTTAAAGCAAAAGTTGAAGCCATTCCAAGTCTCATGGTTGATGAAAATGATGTCGTCGCATCACATGCAGCAAGTAGTGCTCCAATAGATGAGAACATGGTTTTTTACCTGATGAGCAGAGGTATACCAAAAGAAGATGCTCAAAAGATGATTGTTCGCGGGGTCTTTGAGACACTGAAAGATGAATTAAAACGATACAATCTGGAAGGAGTCGTTGAGCATGCACTCGACAGTGTTCTCGGCTGAAGAGTTTTTCAAAATACTTGAAGACTTTCCTGTGTTGAAAAGAGAGGTAAATGGAAAACGGTTAGTCTATTTGGATAATGCTGCAAGTACTCTTAAAAGCAAATCCGTCATCGAAAAGATGACGGATTTTTACCTTTACCACTACTCTAACGTCCACAGGGCAGTGCACACACTTGCAAGTGAGGCAACCGTTGCATACGAACAAGCAAGAGAAAAAATAGCAAAATTCCTTAATGCAAATACAGAAGAAGTTATTTTCACAAGTGGAACAACGATGGGAATAAACTTCTTGGTAAATTCACTTGTAAAAAGTGGTATGTTGAATTCCGAAGATACAGTTCTTCTGTCTCAAGTTGAACACCATGCGAACCTTGTCCCATGGGTAAGGCTTTCAAAATTCTACGGGTTCAAGGTGGAATACATAGAAGCAGATGATAAAGGTGTCATCACAACCGATGCAATTCTAAAAGCGAAATTGAAAAATCCAAAAGTAGTCTCAATAACTGGTCAATCAAACGTTACTGGACAAGAAATGCCTTTGGAATTGATTAGGGAAACATTTGAAGACTCAGTTTTCATAGTTGACGGTGCACAACTTGTGCCTCACAAGAGAATAGATGTTAAGAAGCTCGATATAGATTTCCTAGTCTTTTCTGGCCACAAGATGATAGCCCCAACAGGTATCGGTGTGTTATACGGGAAGAAAACTCTTTTGGAAAAGTTAGAACCATTCTTGTACGGCGGAGAGATGATAGACAAGGTTACATTTGAAGACGTTACTTTCAACATCTTGCCATACAGATTCGAGGCAGGGACACAACATATTGCAGGAGCTGTTGGACTAGGATACACGATAGATTATCTTGAATCTATCGGATTTGAGAAAATAGAAAAACATATTGCAGAACTTTCGAAATACTTAATAGAAAGATTATTAGAACTTGATTTCGTCGAGGTTTACGGTCCAATCGATGATTCTCATAAATCTTTAGTATCATTTAATGTGGAAGGAGTCCATCCACACGATGTCTCGCACATACTTGATGAAAATTTTGGAGTTGCAACAAGGAGCGGGCATCACTGTGCACAACCACTAATGAGTGTATTAGCACGCGGTTCCAAGATAGGTTTCCCAAATTCCACAGTTAGAGCGAGCGTATATTTTTACAATACAAAGGAAGATATAGACGTCTTAATCGAAGGATTAAAACACATAAAGAGGTGGTTTGAATGATATATTCGGAATTCATAATGGACTATTCAAAACTGAGAAAATTCCACGGGAAAATAGAGAACGCACACAAGGTCGAAGAAGGTAAGAATCTCTCGTGTGGAGATGAAGTTACATTGTATTTCCTTTTCGATGGTGATAGAATCGTCGATGTCAAATTTGAAGGACACGGATGTGCAATAAGTCAGGCATCGACAAATGTAATGATCGAACAAATTATAGGAAAAACAAAAGAAGAGGCTCTGCAAATCATGAAAAATGCAGAAAATATGATGCTCGGCAAAGAATTTGACGAAAATGTTTTGGGACCTATTGTGAATTTTTACGACGTGAAGAATTATCCAATGAGGGTGAAGTGTTTCCTCCTTCCTTGGAAAACTTTAGAACTAGCGCTTAAATCTGAGGGTTAAAAAAGTACTCTAAATCTTACCAACTGAAGTGAGCAAAGCGTCATTTCGTCAGAAAGAGGTGTTGTGCGACAGTACAACGTCATTGGACTTGCTGTAGCAATCATAATCGGTGGAAAACTCAATTAATTCGTTACTTCTCTGGTAAATGATTTGGTCACTCCTGCCATTTTGCAACCTGTGCTCACTAAAATATACCTTGGAAAGATTGAGGAAATTCAATGGCACGGTATTTACTGTGGAAGGGTTATTTTTGCTGCTCTAAATTTCCTTATCGTTGCTTTGATAGTTTTCTTCCTTGTTAGAGCGATGTACAAAGCAGCAGAAAAAGCAAAATTATCAGCTGAAGTAGCAGCTAAAAGTCTTGAGGATAAAGTAAAGAAAGAAAAAGACTAAAAATGAAAAAGCCCAGAGCTCAGCCCTGGGCTTTTTCATTTTTGTATTATTACCACAAAATGAAAGAAGCGTATCCAACAGTGTAAGAATAGTCTTGTGAAAACTCCGCACTTGTAGTGTGATATACAAGTTCAACGTTTTCAAACAAACTCCTAACAACAGCAACAGGTCCCGGACCGCACATAGTTATGTTGTATTTTTTTAAATCTTCGTATAACCCTTCCAAATCTCTACTAATTATTCTTCCAATAGCAATCTCATCTTTTTTCATAGTTAGCTCATGTGAATCGTAATGATTAAAATCAGTAGATGCAACAACTAATGTGTCTGGATATTTCTCTAAGACTTTTTTAATTCTTTCTGCAACAAAAAGAGCTGTGGAAAGTCTTTGGTCCATCATGCAGATGGGCACTATCTGAAATTCACCAAATGCGTGTATTAATAACGGTAATTGAACTTCAATGGAGTGCTCGTATAAATGAGCAGTTTCATCTTCTTCGATAACTCTGCCATCTATTATCTCTTCGGCTATTGTAGAGTTTACCCTAACGCTTCCATTTGGAACCGACCATTCTCCTTCCTTCCAAACCGCAACTGCTGCTCCGTAACCTGTGTGATTGGGACCTAAAATAATAACATTCTTTGGCTTACCAAATTTGACAGCTTTTCTTATACCCAATCCTGCAGTTTTTCCACTGTAGACATATCCTGCGTGCGGTAAGATAAGACCTAATGGTTTTTCAAGATAACTTTTCGGTTTTTCACTTCCCAGAAAAGCTTCACACATGCTTGTCAACTGATTTGGAGTTCCAGGATAAAACTTTCCAGCAACCACAGGTCTTCTGTTCATATTACTCACCTTTCCTTTGAACAAGCTACTTTAAAAAAACCAACTATTCTTAGTATACCACAATTTCTTCTCGAGGATACCTCAGAGACTAAAAAAGCGCCGGTCATGAATTACCCAGCGCTTTCAGATAATGCTTATACTGACTATTGCTCTATTATCTTAGCTGTTAAGAAGATAACAATGTTTCTTTGGTCTGTTTTTTCTTGCATACCTTTGAAAAGCCAGCCGATTATAGGTAAGTCTCCGAGAATTGGAATTTTCCATTCTGATTTGCTAATCTCTTCTCTAGCAAGACCACCGATTATGAGTGTTTGACCATCCTTGAGTGTAATCTTTGTTTGGACCTCTCTTTTGTTCTGTTTCGGGAACCCACCAACAACTACTGAGTAATCAAAGTTTCCAACAGTGGTATACAAATCCAAGTCTATCGTATCATCAAGGTTTATACTCGGGGTGATTTTTAGTTCTATTCCAGCTTCTAAATAATTCATCGTTTGTCCTTCTTCGGAAGTAATTACAACCGGTATAGAATCTCCTATAAATATCCTTGCTTGTTGTCCGCTTTTTGCCATTATGTTCGGATTTGCTAAAAGTTTTCCTGTTCCAGATGTTCCGTATGGTACTGCCACATTGGTACCTGACGTTTTTATTTGAATCTGAGCTTCGTCGATTATTTTGTTCCACAATGCTTGCAAATCCATAAAGTCAACAATCTTGAATTTCAGGCTAAGACCTCCAGTACCAATCGATAGATAGTCAGTTGAGCTCAAAATTGTTGAGATATCAAACCCCAAACTGCTCAGAAAGGATTCATCAACTACTTTTGTTTCGATGGAGACAACTCTGACTTTGGAAAACTTATCGATGACGTTTTTGATATCATCGACATTTTTCGGATCCAAATCGTAAGCAATTACTATTCCTGCATCTGTATTCACCATTGCTTTACCACCGTAGAATTCTATGAGTTCTTTGACTTTATCAGCACCTCGCGTTACATTAAAAGTATATGTTGTTTTTGTTTTCGTAGCTTCAGGTGTAGTGTCAACAACATACACGTTTCCAGATTTTTTAATCGCTATTCCGTAATTCAAAAGTATAGAAGTGAAAGTGTCGAAATCTATTTCTGATAGCGACATCGTTGCAGTCGTGTTTATTTGTTTAGCGAATATAATGGGATACCCAAAACTTTCAAAGACAGACTTTATAACGTTTCCAAGTGGTTCATTGTCTATTTTTACACTAATTTTGCCATTCTTAACTGAAACTTTCGACTCGCTAACAGATACAGGTTTTGAAACGTAGACCACGTTACCAATTTCCTTAATTTCAACCCATTCGGAAAACACCGATTTGAATGTTTCGAAGTCTATGTTATTCAAACTTACGGAGAACACTTTTGTTTGAATATCATCGATTTTGTAAGACTTTCCAAGTTTCGAAAGCACCTGAGAGATTATATCGGTTACGTTTTTGTTCGAAGCATTTATTGTTATCAGTCCACCTTTCACAATAACCTCTTCTGGTTGCACTGGTTGCGTCTGCTGCTGTCCTTGGAAAGTTGTTTGTTGAGGAACACTTGAATAAATTAAGTAAACATCGTCTGTCTGTTTATAAGTAACGCCGAAGGTCTGTAAATATTCCAAAAAGCTCTTAAAGTCCGCCACTAACAATCTCAAAGTAACATTCGTCTTCAATTCGTCTACCAAAATGACTTGTTCTTTAAACACATTACTTACTTTCATTACAAGTTCCGCTAAGTTCTTATCTGTAACTTCGATAAGCAACTTACCATTTATGATATTGTATTCACTTTGCACATCGAACTGCGACATTTCTATTTCTATTTTATCTAAGCTTTCTTTCTTGCCAATTAGATAAACTTTATCACCGATTTTGTAATGTTTTACGTTTGGATCGTAGACTGAAATGATTGTTTCGATATCTTTTGTTTCGAGTTTTGTTGTTAAAGTCCTAACCTCAAGTTGCGTAGAGAAGCCACTTACGAAAGATTTTACATTCGCAAGTTGCTCCTGCGTTCCATAGACTATATATCCAGTTTTTACTTTGTAAGTCTTTACCCCATAGAGCTCTTTTACAACGCTATCTAAAATTTCGTCATAGTTAATTAATTCATACTTAAGTTCGGGTGATTGGGTAAGTCTTTCTATCTCTGATTTTAACTTAGCAATATCATTCTTACTTCCTTTTAGATATACAGTATCTCCGATAACTTCCACCTTTACATTTAGTTCAAGAAGCGAGTTCAGTTTTTCTAAATCCTCTTTTTTCAAAGAACTGGGAAGTTTCAGAGATTCTAAATCTGACTGTATGGTAAGCGATTTTAAATACGCGGCTGCTCTTAAAGCACGTTCGGTAGGTCCTAAAACCACGACTTTATTCATTTCTGGGAAGTAGATAACTTCAACATCGTAAACTTTCTGGACATACTCGATATGTACATTCGAAAGCGAAATCTGGACAGGAACTATGAAGTTTTCAACTGTCAGTTTTTCCAAAAATTGCCTTGCATTTTGGGCTTGGGAGCCATAGATGATTAATTTATCTAACAACGTGTATACTTCCACGCCATAAATTCTTTTAGCAATCTCCACTGCGTTTTCATCGTATCTACCGCTCAAGGTAATTATGCTTTTGCCAAAGTTTTCTCTGATATTCTTAACTTTTTCCTGAACTTCCGACGATTCTTGCTTCGGCACAGTTATTATCCAATAACCGTCTGTTGTAATGTCAACTGGATAATCAAGTAGCTTCGATATCACATCTCTTGAAGGATCCGATGGTTCTGCTTTTATAACAACAGATGTGATGTTTTCTTCAATTGATTTCTTCAGCCTCTCTATTTCTTTTATCTTCCCTTTTACTAATCTCGAACCATCAGAAAAGGTCTGAACAACAGTTACATTAAATGATTTCAAAAAAGCTTCATCAACTTTAACAGTCGCTGTTGTAAAACTCATAGTGTTTACTAAGTCAAGAAATTCTTTATATTTCTTCTCATTAACAAAGAGTGTCACATAAACAGTGTTATCGTGTGACTTCACAATGTAATTTGGCTCAGCTATATCCAAATAGCCTAAAGCCGTCTTGATTGTGTCTTCCGATATATCGGAAAACATCACCTTCCAAGGACGCGCAATAACGGGGTCTTCAAGAAGTTTCTTTACCACATTTTCATAATCTGCGGAAACGTAAAGTTTATCACCTATAACTTTGACATCAACGTCTTTGTACAGTTGTTTGAGAAATTCAGCAACACGTTGAGGATATTCTGAAGTAAATGTCTTATATTGTGCTTCAATCGCTGGTTTCTGTGCAGGCTTCAAATTTTTCATTAATTCCTGCACTTTCTCGTAGTCAGCTCCAGTAAGAGCTAACTGTTTGATCTCAGGTAGAAGAACAAAATCGAAGGTATATATCTTCTTAAGCTTCTCTAAGAACCCTTCAAGTTCTTTTTCGTCAGCCGTGTAACTGAAATAATACCATGTCGGTTTTGGTTCCATCTTCTTAGCAGCTTCTTTTGCAGCTAGACCTATGGCAGATGCTAAAATCTTGTATTCATTAGAACCTCCATAAGTGAATAATTTTGACTTATCGGAAAGCGATAGAGCGTAGATACTCTCCGTGAATAATTTGCTCAGCTCTTCAACAGATACCTTTCCACCAGGTAGCTGGAAGTTGAGTGCGAAAGTCTTTTCGATATCTTCTTTGGAACCTATGTACAAGGTCTGGTCTTCTGAATAAGCATAAGATAAGCCGGTTAATGTTAGGAGGTTTCTCAAAATCTGCTCAACAGTAGAGTTATTCGCTCGTGTATTTACAAGTTTCCCCTTTGAACTATCATATAAAACAAGATTTATTCCAAAGAAGTCAGCCAAGTCTTTAAAAACAACTTCACTTTTGAGATTTGCAAAATTTGCACTCATACGCCTTGCAGAAGTGCTTAAAGGCAACCTAATATATAACCTAGAACCTGTGACGTTATATGTGGCGCTTACAGGCGTGAGGGTGTAGACAAATAAATTCACAGCGTCGCGGAATGGTATAACTTGAACTGCATCAACGGTTTCAGCGTTTATAGGGAGGTAAATAGGGCTAACACAGGTGTCATTTACGACGAAGAAATGAACGGTTTTGCTACCGTTTCTCGAATAGTATTGAACCGTAGGGGGGTGTGTAAAAGATACTATAATTACTATCTCACTCGACGTCTTAACATAGCTCAGGTCTATCAATTCTGCAAATGAACTTGTGAAAACCAAAAGAAATAGAATAACACCCAAGAGTCTGAGTAAACTTGTGTTTTTCAAAAGTATTCCCCCCTGTTTGATTAACTATCATTTCTGCATTACTGATATTTTCTTTATTCTTCCATCCGAAGTATCCAAAACGACCAAGAACTTACTACTTACATAGATGACTTTGTACTTCCCATCGATTAGCTCCTCACTCAACCAAGCTTTTGTTTCACCATTTAATGTGAGATACACCTTTGTTGTTCTTGCCTTTCCATCTCTGACTTCTAAGTATCCGTGATATTGTGTACTATCAGAAGTAATATCCTCTATAAACGTTGATGAATCCTGTGATTCCAAGGTTCCTGAAACACCTTCAAGCAAACTTACCAAATCAACGAAATACGGTTCAAAGACGTTTTTAATGCTTATTTTAGATTGCACCATAGAAGCCAGTTCTGTAATGCTAATATTTGCCAAACTGGGTAAACTAGTAAGTATAGGTGCTGCAGTTGATACTGAGCCGGGCACATTTGTAGAACTTTGACCAGTAGGAGCTGTAGTAGTTGGCACGTTAGTATTCCCAGCTTGCGATGCTTTTTCATTTACGGTCTGAGGTAGAGTTGTGTTTGCCGAAGATGTTGGCGTTGTTTTTTTTGGACCATAATTTATATACAAAACGACGATGGCAACCCCCCATATAGCTATTGCTAATATCAAAAGAATGAGAGTTCTTCTATTCAGTGCCATTCGTTCTCACCACTTTCATTTATACCAAATTTTATTCAGAACCGCGAATTATCATAGTATATCTCACAGGAACTTTTTTAAATACTATAGGTTCGCTCATAGAGGCTTTTATAATGATGTAATCAGTTACAAGAAGTCCACTTGAAAGAACCTCGTATAATTTTTCCTTCACTTGTTCGGGAGTCATTTCATCCTTGGCAAAGATACCTTGAACGCTCCGAACAGAAGTTCTAACATTCTCTAGTTGTTTAAGTTGTGTTTCAAGTTGAGCTATATTCCTGGATATACTTCTTACTTCCATGAATTTTTGCTCAAGTTTTAAGACATAAGTGTATGTTTTACTGGAAAAATAAAGAAAACTACCAACAGCTGACACTATCAAAGTAACAACCAAAATTATCATCGCACCTTTTCTTGGTATCAGAATCATTATCTTATCTTACCCTCCCAGATGTAGTGGAAATATTTCATGTCTCCCAAAAAATTTCTCTGCTCTGGTAAAGATACAAGCACATCTTTATAAAACCTTGCTAGGTCGTTGTAAACAATAGAAGTACTAATTTGTGTTTCCGTTCCGTATTCATAAAAATCTATGTAGAAACGTTGACCATCGTAAATGACGTTTGTTAAAAAATAGCCGTTTGTGTTTGTGGATGTGTATTTGAGAAAGCTATGCAAAAAATACGTGTTCTTATAAGCTTCTATTATATAATTTTTAATTTCCTCGTTTGCACCTTTCAACTGCGATTCTTTAACCTTCAAAGAAGAAAGTAGGTTATCTATCTGAGCATCGATATTTTTCCAATCAGTGGTCGTAAGATTGTTGAAAACCTCAGGATATCTTATCAACAACTTTGAAATTTTTTGTTCCAACATGAAATATGACAACGATAGTAAAGAAATGGAAGGCAATATTGATATAAATAAGAGCACTAAAAATGTAGTAAGTTTCAAAACCCTCTTTTTACCAGGTGATAGATTTAACTTTTCCAAGCTCTAATCCCCCCCTGTAAAGTAGCCCCAGTTCTGCCAAGCTTAGTTGTGGATGTGGGAGGACTGTAAGTATGGCCTCGGAAAGTTTTGACTTGAAATCAAACTCAGCAGATAAAATGGCTTCTTTAATAATACTCGAACGACATACCAAGGAGATTCCATCGATCATTTCTATGCTAAGTTTTTCTTGTTCTGTGGTGTTAATCGAGATAATTACTTCCCTAGCTATTATTCCCAGTATGTCATAGGTTATGCTATCAACTATCTTCTTGGCCTGTCCTATCAGTTCCTCACTACCACTGTTCTCTATTTCGAAGATTTCAAATCCTGTTTCTTCTTTGACAATATGATTAATCTCGTTCAAAGACAAATCAATCATTCTCACATTCAGAATGTGCTCTCTATTCATAATTACAATACCTGAAGTGTGCTCGCCTAGCACAACGTAAACCCATCTTCCAGGGAATTTTTTTACTATCAAGAGTTCAGCAAGAATGTTTGGATAAGCCACGTCTGGTATAAAATCGATATTGTATGAACTAAGGAATCTGAAGAAATCAGATTTTTTCAAAAAGAATACAAGACATTTACCGAAAGCGGAAGGTATACAAGATATGATTAGATCTTCACTGAGATTGTAAATTCGCCTGATTTCTAACTCAGCAGCTCTTATGCGATCTCTTTCTTTTTTTGTTGGTGGTAACTCCAAGAATGTCATTTGTATAATATCCCACGGTATGTTTATTACCGTTATATCTTCAGGATCAGCAAGAACAAACTGAGGATAATAGTTTTTTATCCTCAGCTTTCCCCCACGATAATTTGCAATCGTTGTGTTGATTTGTCCATCGTTTAGATTGTATGTTACCACTCCGTAGGAAAATATGCCCAAATTATTTTTCCCCCCCTGAAACTTTAAAAAGGATAGGTTCAACCGCTACTCCTGAGTATGTCCCACCTTTTGCCCATCTGAAAGAGTTAACCACAAGGCCTGAAAGACAGCTTTCAGAAGATTTGTAAAACTCTACCATATCCACAGTAACTATTCGACAGTAATTGTTGATTTTGTAATCTTTGTACAGTTGTGATTTCCACAAACCTGCATAAACAGCAGTTTCTACATAGTCTTTTGTGAAATCAATATTGGCCATTTTCACAAGGCTAAAAGAAAAAGCAACAAAAACAGACCCTAGAATAAGTAGCACAACCATCAGTTCAATTAGGTTCAACCTCAACCACCTTCACAAGATTTTGAAGTATTTATCGTCCAAACTGACCTTGCATTTGGAATATCGTTGAGTACATTGTAAAAGCAATGAAAGCAATAAACAAACCAACGAACGCAATCATCATCGGTTCGATAAGACTCACGAGCTTCTTTGTATCAGCCAGGATTTCTTCTTCATAGAAATCGGCAACCTTTTCCATGACAACATCGAGTTTACCAGTTTGTTCACCGGTCCCAACCATTTCGTACACAATTTGTGGAAAGATGCCTGTTCGTTTCAGACTATCTTTTAAGTTACTCCCTGCTTTGACTTCTTCAATAACCTTGGACATTATTGCCATAAACCTCGGATTGTTAGAAGCCTTAGCAGCCATATCTAACGCATTAACCATTGGAACTCCACTTCCGATGAGAACTCCGAGTGTTCTTGTAAACCTTTCGTTAGCCATTTTGAGTCTCAGCTTTCTTATCGGCGGAATTAATCCTCCTATGAATTCTTTCAAATACGCACCGTAAACTGTGTCTAGGAAGAATTTCAATCCGACGCCAATTGCTACAACAATAGGCAATAGTATGTACCACTTTTTGGTGAAGATGTAGTTCAACTTCATAAGCATTCCCAAAACCCCTCCTTGGGGCGTTGTACCAAATACGGAGATAAGCTTAGGTAAAATGAAAACGGAAATTACGATAACGACGGCTACAGCAAAACCTAGGATAAACAATGGATACGCCATAGATGATTTTACTTGCTCTCTTAGCCTGTTCATTCCTTCGTAATAATTTGCGATTTTCTTCATAGTAACATCTAATACACCGCCTTCTTCACCTGCACGCACCATGTTTATAAAGATAGAGTCAAACACTCCTTGTCTTTCAAGTGCATCGGAAAAGGACATACCGCCTTTCATATCAGCTGCAACTTCTCTAAGTATATTCCTGAATTTTTTTGAAAACACCTCTTGTTCTGAAAGTGTCATTATTGCATCCACTAGTCTCAAACCTGCACTTATCATTGTTTCTAACTGTCTTGCGAAAAGAACGACATCTTTCAATTTCACTTGGAAAACTGTTCTTTTTTTAGCTACATTGCGTCCAGTTGAGACACGCCCTTCGGATGCTCTTTTTTCACTTTTTTCCACAATATCGGTGACCAAAATGCCTTGCTCTTTAAGTTTGTCCAATGCTTCTTTTATACTATCTGCTTGAACGATTCCTTTCAGCTTTTTTCCACTTCGATCTATACCTTTATACTCAAATAACAAACAAACCACCTGCCCTTTTAAGTGTGGGCTACTGATAACCTCACATCTTCCAAAACAAAACCACTTTTCAAGACTATTTTTCTACCACACAAATCTTCAAACAACTCCGGTTCATGAGTTGCTACGAGAAAACCCTTACCACTGTTTTTGAATTTCTTTAGAATTTCTCTAATCGCAAGCACGCCTTTCAAATCTAATCCCGCAGTTGGTTCATCAAATATAAGGAATTCCGGTTTATGTAACAAAATGGATGCTATTGCTACTTTTCTCTGCTCGCCACCAGATAACTTGAAAGGAGATTCTTTAAGTACATTTTTTCTTAACCCCACAAGTTCAAGCACTTTCTCAATATCTTCTTGAGTGAATGGAACACCAAAATTCTTTGCAGCGTAAGTAATTTCCTCTTCAACAGTTTCGCTAAAAAACTGTCTTTCCGGTATCTGGAAAGCCACCCCGAATCTTTTACGGAACTCGTACGGGTAAAAGAAAGGGTCCTTGCCGTCGTAAAGTAAAAAACCCTTAGAAGGCTTTATAAGTAAGTCCAGCAAATATATAAGCGTTGTCTTTCCGGAGCCTGTATTACCTATAAGCAAAATACTCTCATCCGTTGAAAAAGATAGATTTATATCCTTAAGCGCTATTTTCTCAACATCTGTTTTCTCTTCAAAAATAACAGAAACGTTCTTTAGTTCTATGAGCACACCTATTCACTCACCTACATCTAAAATCTAAATTATTTACTCTTTTCGCGATAGATAAATTCGAATACCGCCCTCTTTCCAGATATCCTCGGCGTTGCCAAAAACTTCTTTCATGAAGTTCCTTATCCTTTCGCCACCTTTGTTGTGATACGCAACTAACTGGAGTGTTCCTCCTGGCTTTAGATGTTCATACGCTCCGGTAATTAACTCCATCCACACTTTCTTACCAGCAACAATTGGTGGATTAGCGATAATATGGTCAAAAAGCATCCCATCCCAAGGCTCGTATAAATTCCCCTGCCTTATATCAGCATCGATGTTGTTATCTTTTGCATTTATTTTTGCGAATTCAACAGCCCTTTTGTTGATGTCAGACATGAAAATTTCGATGGTAGGATTTTCTTTCTTCAAAACAATACCTATTACACCGTATCCACAACCTATGTCTAAAACCTTCCCACTGACTGGCGCATGATGATTGATAAGTATCTGTGTAGCTTTATCAACATCTCCAAACGAGTAAACTCCTGAAGGACTTTTAAAAGAATAAATGTGCCCATTCTTCAGTTTAAGCTGGACTTCTCTAACTTTTAAAGGAGTTTGGGGTTCTTCAACGTAGTAATGTTCAAAATGTTCAGAATTTCTTACGGTTTCTTGGCTATGCTGTTCTTTGTTTATGTCATCCCTTTTACCCATTCTTTCACCTCCGATTTAAGGTTAAAATCGCCCTTTTATGCTAGTATGCAGCAAAAACACGTTTTTGGTAAAGTTTTTCTTGAGCTTTTGAAATAAGCGTGTTCAAGTCCTTTCCATCTGTTCCATATTCAGCTATGCTTATTTGAACTTCTAAGCCTATTCCTAAGTTTGAAGCCAAGTTTGAAATCTTTTCTTCGAGTCTCTTCTTTAATGCTAAAGGATTTTCTTTTGAAAGGGTGAGTATTACAAATTCATCACTGTTGGTTCTACCAATTACATCACTTTTTCTGCATGATTTTGTAATAATTTTCGATAGTCTAACTAACAAATCGTCCCCGAATTCATATCCGTAGACTTTATTTATCTTCTCAAACTCCTTTACATCCAGAAGCATCATATACAACTTAACCGGGATTCGCTTAGTTATTTCAGAATACTTATCGAAGTAAATAGCTACATTCTTCAAATTGGGTAGGTAAGTTAATTTATCAAAAAGGTTCACTCTGTCGATTTCTGCATTCTTTGTTTTTATAGCCTCTATTAACTCAAATTTCTCAACGACGGTGGAAAGTAAATTTCCTATTACCTCAGCAGCATTTTGAAAATCAACTTCTTCGAATATATTTTCATCTTCCCAAGTGTCCAAGTTGAAGAAACCCACGATTTTTCTTTGTGATCTTATAGGTATAGATATAAAAGCCTTTATGTTATCAATACTTCGTGCTTTTTGTTGAATAAGTTCCTCATCTTCGTTCAGTTTTCTTGCAAGCTCTTTGATTAAATCAACACTTCTTCGTTTAATTATATACACACGCTTGAATCTTCTCATAACCATTTCCTTCTGCGAAAATTTAATATTCTTTAGAATGTCGTAGTCGTGGTTATAAACCGCCAAATAGGAAAATGTCTCATCTTTATCCTGCCATAGAACGCTTCCGCTATGAACAAAGCTGAGATTATCAACAGCTATCTTAAGTAGCTGTTCAAAGTCTCTTCTTTTGAGGCTAGTCTCCCTGTTTGTAGTTATACTCAAAAGATGCTCGCTGAATAGGAAAACCATATTTTTGATTTCATTCTGCAGTTTTTCCATCACCTTTTTCCGAGCCATTCTTATCACTCCTAGTAAAAAACTTCACAAAACATGTTAGCAAAACGTAGAACAAAAGAAGTATACCGATTAGAACTAAATATCCGGTGATACCTATTTTTAACGCTAGCAGGAAGTTTACATTCGCCATACTCTCTCATCTCCGTCAACATTTTACAAATTCCCTATGAGTGCTATCAGTATTCCACCAGCAAGTACTGAACCTATCTGACCGGCAACATTTGCTCCAACAGCATACATTAGTAAGTAATTTGTTGGATCCTCTTTCCTACCCAACTGGTGAATAACCCGTGCAGACATCGGGAACGCAGAAATTCCAGCCGCTCCGAGCATGGGATTGATTTTGTTCTTGAGGAAGAGATTTAGGAACTTTGCAAACAATACGCCACCAGCGGTATCAAAAACAAAAGCAACAACACCCAAAAGCAGTATGTAAAGTGTCCTTGGTTGTAGGAATTTATCAGCCGTCATCGTTGAACCTATAGACAACCCTAAAAGAATTGTGACGATATTTGCAAGTTCTGTTTGAGCTGTTTTTGAAATTGAGCTTAAGACTCCGCACTCTCTTAAAAGATTTCCAAACATCAAAAAGCCTATCAATGCCGCTGCGCTTGGAGCAATTAAGCTTGCAATAATGGTAACTAAAATAGGAAAAATAATCCTGGCGGTTTTATTCACTTTTAAACTCTTCGGTGCCATCTTTATTCTTCTTTCTTCCTTGCTAGTTAAAGCTTTAATAACTGGTGGCTGTATTATCGGGACAAGAGACATATAAGAATAGGCTGCTACCGAGATTGGACCGAGCAGGTCTTTTGCGAATCTTCCCGCAACGTAAATTGAAGTTGGTCCGTCCGCAGAACCGATTATGCCTATGGAAGCTGCCTGCTTTATGTCAAACCCCAAAAGCGTTGCTACAACCATCGTTGCGAATATACCAAACTGAGCAGCCGCACCAAAGAGGAACATTATAGGATGCTCAAGCAAAGGTCCAAAATCGATCATTGCACCTACTGCGATAAATATCAAAAGTGGAAAGATTTCTGTTATAATACCTATGTCGAAGAATATACTCAGAACACCACGATGTAAAACTCCACTCACCCATTGGTCGATGGCAGAAGAGAAAGGAATATTCACCAATATTGTAGAAAAACCTATGGGAATTAATAGCGCTGGTTCATATTCTTTTGAGATGGCGAGGTATATTAAAAAAGTTCCTATTCCTATCATGACAACATTACCTATACTCAATGCAAGTATCCCATTCAGAAGCTCTTGCAATTAAAACACCCCCGCATATCTGCTACGCAACAGTTTGGTTATTAGACAGTCTCCCACTTCATATTTTAGCATAGACAAGAAGAAAATGATTGTTTTGATTTTTTGTAATTTTAATTTTAACACAAATTCACTATGTTAAGATATCAGAAAAGTCATCTGGAAAAAGGAGCGTGATACAAGTGTTTAAAATTTCTATAATCTTCGTTTTCCTGCTGTTATACAATTCGATAATCTCATTGCAGGCAATAGCAGTGTTTCTACGGTATCGAAACAAACCAATCTCCATAATAGGTGCGCTCACATCATTTGCTGTAGGATTTTATTCATTTGGCTATGCTATGGAATTACTTAATTTACTCTCCGGAGATATCTCACTTGCCTTTTCTTGGTATAAAATGCAGTATTTTGCTATTCCGTATATCCCTGTGCTCTGGTATTTCTTTGTTTCGACCTTCTCAGGAAGAAAGGTCGCAAGAAAGGAAATTGCAATACTCTTCATTCTTCCTGTTATTTCAACCATTCTCGTTTGGACAAACGAATTGCACAATCTTTTTTTAAAAGGTTACGTCGTCGAAGGAAATTATATATTGAGAGGACCTTTCTATTACTTGCAAGTATTTTACGGTTATACTATTTCGTTCATAGGTTATTACCTGCTTTTAAAAATGGCTAATAGATACAAAACAGTTTTTCGAAAAGTTACAATAATCCACTTACTTGCTGCAGTTATCATCCCTGTTACTGCAAGTGCTCTTTATATCTTCCTCAACCTGCCTGTAGATTTGCTACCTTTCGGGTTGATGATAAGTATTATCATCATACTCTTCGAAGCGCAAAAGTTACACGGCTTTGATTTAGAGATTGAGATAAAAAATATCGTTTACGAATCATCCAAAGACTTGATAGTTGTTCTCGATAAGGATGGTTATATAATCAGTGCTAACCCAAATTTTGAAAATTATGTTAAGAACCTACTTGGAAAAAATGATATTTTATACCAGCCAGCCAAGAACATACTTAGTGAAGAATGCTTGGAAGTCATAAAACATGGTAAAGGCGTTATCAAAAGGTTTGAACATTATTTCGAAGTATGGACTAACCCATTGAGAGATAAAAAAGGTAATGAGAAAGGAAAGGTTGTATTCTTCCACGACATAACCGATGTAAAACTCTCAGAACAAGAAAGAATGTTAGAAAACGAACGTTACAAAACTCTGTTCGAATTTGCTCCTGTTGGTATACTTATCGAAGATGAGGAAGGTAACATTATCGACGTAAACCCAGAATTTTGCAAAATAAACGGAAGGTCCAAAGAGGAACTGGTTGGTAAAAATGTCAGAATTCTTGCACCAAAAGAAGATGACGAAAGGATTAAAAAGAACATTCAAGAGATACTTTCCGGAAAGACCCTGGTGCATACAGTAAGAAACTTAGGAAAGCACGGAGAAATTAGATATCTTGAGCTCTACGAAACGAGCATCACCTTGCCAAATGGAAAAAGAGGTATACTTTCTATTCAAAAAGATATCACCAAACAGAAAATTGCACAGGAAGTCATTAGAAAGCTTGCAAAGTATCAGCAAATCATCATAAACTTAGCCATCAACTTTATAAACCTTCCTATTGAAAGGCTTGATGAAGAGTTTTCAAAAGCTGTTGAACTTGTTGCCAAAGAGCTAAACATTTCGAGACTACGGGTTTACAGGTTTATCAAAGATGCGGGGTCTTTTGTATCCATTAGTTCTTGGTTTTATTCTGAAAATCCGAATGAAACATCAACAATCACTTTCGATGTAGAAAAAGTAAAAGGGCCGGAACTAGAAAAACTAATGCAAGGTAAACAGTTTGCAATTACAAAAGATGCAACAAAAAACGAAGAGATAATAAAGATACTTGGAGAACATCATTGTGCACTTATCACTCCAATAATACTAGAGAACGAAGTATCGGGTTTTATAAGTGCAGCAACTAAAGAACTTAGAGATTGGCATCCTATTGAGAAAAATATATTCAAACTCTTAGCCTCATTAATTGCGAACGTTGAAGCGAAAAAACGATATGAACAGGAACTGATATCAGCAAGGAAAGCTGCAGAAGAAGCAAGTATGGCAAAAAGTAACTTCTTGGCGAACATGAGTCACGAAATCAGAACACCTTTGAATGGTATTGTAGGGTTTGCAAACCTACTTTCGGAAACGAATTTAGATGAAAAACAAAGAAAATATTTATCAACCATACTAAAGTCTACAGAGGTCTTGCTTGGAGTTATAAACGATATCTTAGACTTAGCAAAAATCGAAAGTGGTAGATTACAACTTGAGTTCGTTGAATCTAACCTAAAAGCCGAACTTCAAAGCTCTCTTCTGTTGTATGAAGCAAAAGCACGAGAGAAAAACGTTGGCTATAATATTTCTATTGACGACAATATTGCAGATTGCTTAGTTTTTGATCCTGTCAGGCTCCAGCAGGTGCTGTTCAATCTGATTAACAACGCGATCAAATTTACCCCTGCAGGTGGGATAGTGTCTGTTCAAATTGAAAAGGTAGGAGAAGACGAGGAACACCAATATATAAACTTCTCAGTAAGAGATACAGGTATAGGAATTCCAAAGGAAAAGATTGAAAAAATATTTGAACCATTTGAGCAATCTGATGTTTCAATAACTAGAAAATACGGTGGAACTGGACTTGGGTTGTCAATTAGTAAACAACTAGTAGAACTAATGGGCTCAAAAATCAACGTTGAAAGTGAAGAAGGTAAAGGGAGCAAGTTCTACTTCACTCTAAAGCTGAAAAAGTGCGTAGCCAAAACTACAAAAGACGCGAAGAAAACTTCTGAAATAAAAAGGTACAGAGCGAAGGTTTTGGTAGCTGAAGACTACGAAGTAAACAGACTGCTCATTTCCGAGATACTCAAAAAATTCGGAATAGAACCTGAATTTGCATTCAACGGAAGAGAGGCTGTAGAAAAATCTCTAAAGAACAACTATGATTTAATCTTCATGGACATACTCATGCCAGAAATGGACGGAATAGAAGCCACCAAAAAGATAAGGCAGTTCAATCTTGATGTTCCGATAGTGGCCTTAACTGCGCACGCTATGAAAAACATCAAAGATGAGGTTCTGGCATCCGGGATGAACGATTACGTTGTCAAACCAATAAAGGTTGAAGAAATTGCACGCGTTCTTGCGACGTACTGTAGCCACCTAGCCGAGAAGGCAGAGACTATAAAAGTTGAATCATCAATTTCTGAAACGACAAAAAGAAAAGCTAAGCCTGAGGAAAAAGAACAAGCTGAAGAAATTGCAAACGATATATCAAAACTAACGGAAGAACTGGCAAAAGCTGAAAAAGAATACGACCTGACACCGGAATTTGAGAAAGAACTGCTAGAAACATTTCTTACCTCTTCGAAAAGTTCACTAAACAATATAATCGCGGCACTATCGACAGGAGATTTTGAAACAATACGGCAAGAAGCCCATAGCATCAAAGGTTCCGCACGTTCGCTTGGTTTTGAAGAAATAGGAGAACTGGCGAAGGATATCGAATATGCTGCACGTGATAAAGACTCTGAATTTAATTATCTAAACCATATTGAAAAGATTTCTGAGTATATAAAACTTGTGGAAAAGTTATTTGAAGAAAAGTTTAAAAGCTAAAAACCACTAGCAATGTCCTATAAAATTTATAACATCCTCATCAAAGTTTCTAAGAGAATTGGTTAGAAGTTCCAGTCTTCTTATAGTTTCTTCCACATCTTTTGCGGCAAATCCGTTTCCGCAAGGTATGTTTGTATCGTTCAAAGACAACTTGGCTGAGTTCAATGCCATCTGAGTACCTATGCTTGCTTTAAGCGCACAACTTCTCTTTGCACCATCGCACGTCATACCAAACAATGTAGCAAGTACGTTGTTGATGGAATTCTTGATTTGCTCGTCTGTTCCATCATTCAGATACACAATCCCTGCCGCTGCACCTGCCGAAGCTATACTGCCAGCTCCACATATTGGGGTTAACATTCCTGTGTAAGCTTTTATGTAAATAGTAACAAGTATACTAAGCAAAACTGCTTTTTCTTTCTTATCTTGCAATACACCAAGTTCATCTGCAACAATTACTACAGGAACTATACACGAAAGCCCTTGGTTTCCACTGCCCGCAACAGTCATCACGGGTAACAATGCACCACTCATTCTTTGGTCAACACCGGCAGCAACGTACCGTGGTACACCCTCAAGTATTCTTCCAAAATTTCCCTGTGTATCCAAACCTATTCTTGAAATCTCAACATTGTATTGAATTGCTTGTCTAACAATCTCTAAGACATCTTCATCAGGATTTTGCACATAATCAAATATCTCGTTCAACGTGATACTTTTTGCTGTATCTTTTTTGAAATTCACACTCGATTGTGTATTGAGTATCTCATCTCCATCCACAACAATTCTGGTAACATTATCATGAGAATCAGTTATCTCAACAATTACCTCGTTATCTGCTACAAGTTTTGTTTTTATGTGCAAACGTACATCGTTTTCGTATTTCACAGTAACCTTATCCTTCATCTCATACGCCTTAGAAACTATTTCTGCAGTCACGTTTTTAAAGACCTCAAGTCCAAGTTTTGAATCACCAACCAAATAAGCCAGCATCGCTGCAATTTCAAAACCATGTAAATGAGTTCCTGGAATACCAACTTCCAAACCGTTTTTGTAAGTGTTTCTGTCCATTAATATTTCTAACCTTTTCAATTCACCCTTCAGATAATCTTTCCCCACAGCGACAGATAACCCAACGGCAACAGGTTCTGTGCAGCCGTAAGAGAGCTTCACATTGTCGAAAAATATATCACGAATTATTTCCCTAATCTTTGAAAGTCTACCAAACTTTTGGAACTCAGCCAATCCACATCCCACCTTCGTATTAATAAAAAGTTGTTCAACCACGTGTTAAAAACATTCTATCACAAATTGTTTTACCAATCGAATTCATTCTGTGATTTTCTGTCTCATCTTAAGCACCGCAAGAGTGAACTTTTACTCATTCAATCGATAGTTCTCAAAATTTCTCATTCTCATTTGAGTATGCTTTGAGTATGCTTAATTACTTCGCAGCTTTCCTCTCCGCGCCCCATTGTAAAAATGTGTATACCTGGAGCACCGTATTCGATAAGCTTTTCAACAAGTTCGACTGTAAAACGTATTCCTACGTTAAATTCTTCTTCCTTTGTCTTCGCATTATCAATTGCCTCGACAAACCTTTGAGGTATGGTCACAAAAAATTTCTTTGGGATGTTAAATACTGAATTTTTGCTAACTACAGGCTTTACCCCAGGAATTATCGGGACATTTATGCCTATACTTCGACAACGCTCAACAAAGTTTTTATAAATATCCGCATCAAAGACCATTTGCGTGATAATATAATCTGCTCCTGCATCTACCTTTTGCTTGAGAAATTTCAAATCAGTTTCCATGTTTGGAGATTCATAGTGCTTTTCTGGGTATCCTGCCACCCCTACACAAAAATTCGTTGGCTTGGCTTCTGTGTAGAGGTATTTTCCCATGTTTAGGTCTTTTATCTGTTCCACCAAATCAACTGCGTATTTATAATCTCCTTTGTTGTACTTCTCAACACTTAAGGCAGTTTCACCACGTATAACGAAAACATTATCAACCCCCATTATATCCAGGTCTATCAACATATCCTCCATTTCAAATTTACTCATCCCAACACAAACAAGATGTGGAACAACATCAATTCTGTATCTGTTCATCAACGCAGCAGTTAACCCGATTGTTCCAGGCCTTTTGACCTTATGAACCTTAATAATTCTGCCTTCGTATTCAATGTAGTCTACTTCGACAGGATGTCTTGTAATGTTTATAAAGGAAATATCGTAGTTCATAAGCTTATCCAAGGTTCTATAAATATTTTCAACATCCTCTCCACGTTTTGGTGGGATTATCTCTATAGATATAATCCTTTTTTCTCTGACCATTTCTGTAACTTTCAACTTCCCCACCTCCAAATTAAATTGAAAGTCTCACATCTCCGTAAACAAGTAGTTTATTCTCAACAACAAACAACACACCAACAATATATCTTTTTTCGTCAATATCATTCTTTACAAGTTCCAAGACCTTTTCAAAATCTTTCTCGCTTTTTATCAAATTGCCATATTTCGTTGCGAAAGCATCCGCAACCGCTGCACTCCTTGCTATTACACAAGCTGCATCAGCATTACCAAAACTTACAGAATGACCTATCTTCCCAGAAGAAGTACACACCCCGTATTCGCCAGGTCCTAAAACAATAGAGAGTTTGTTGAATTCACTATCAAAATTTGCGAAAATCCCTATCCTTACCTCTCTTCGAACGTTTAAATAAATGTCGCCACCGTTTTCTACAATAACCTCATCGCAGCCATGTGTTTTCAACAGATACTTCCCAACCGATTCAGCAAAAGTTCCAGCAACGGTAGCCATCGGTCCTACCCCTGCTAATTTAGACGCCTCGGACATCACAATGGCTATGTCAGGAATATTTGAAAGCGTAGAAACATCAACAGGTTTGAAAGATTCAAAGAACTCCCTGCTTAAATCCCTTAATTCCTCAAGTTCGTTGTAGTGGTTCCTAACTATATCGTAAACTCCATCGAGCATCTGGAGGTTGAACTTATCGACGCCTATTGCTAAGTCGGTGTATTTGTATCTAACGTAAAATCTTGTGAATCTTTCCGAGTAGTAATCTCTGTAAAACCTTTTGACGACTTTAAGCTTCCTTTGACTCATCTGGATTTCTTGAAATTTGCCAACTTGCCCAACATATCCATAGTGTTTCTTTCGCATTTTTTCCTCGAATTCGAACTCCATGTACATCCCTCGCCAAGATTTCAACTCATCAATAAGGCATTTCAAATTTCGTCTCTGACTTTTCATCCGGTAATTTCAGTCCAACAGGACATGTATCAACACACAACATACAGTATACGCACTTTGACTCATCAAATTTCACCTTATCCTCTTCCCAATAAAGTGCTTCATAGCTACATACCGAAACACAAGCACCACAATTGACACATTCTTTGTGTTCGTTTAGTTTATCTTTTGGATTTAACACTCCCATAACATATTCGACTTTCTCATTTTCCAATTGAGGAACGATCTGCTCAACTTTTGAAAGGTTTTTCAGCGTTCGTTCTTCATCAAGCTTTGCCAATGGATTCGTCAAAAAGAAGTTACCTGTTAGTATCCATTTTTTGAGAATATGGGCTATCTCTCTGGCTTTTTCTAAACTCGAAAGTGATGTAGTTCTTACCTCTTTACCGTTTATTTCAACCTTACCCGACTTTAGTTGTGAGTAACTTACTACGCCAACAGTAGGTCTTTCCAGCTTGGAGTAATCTTTTATCTCTGTGTAGAGCTCTTCGTTAGAAAGACTGACATAGTAAGCTATCTCTTCATTTAAAATTGGTATTGGGACACCAACACCAACAAACAGTGTCACTCCGTAGTTCTTAAAATATGCCCCTTTTACAAATTTTGGCTCCATTTTCTTAGCATCACCAATCAGTGCAAGTGTGCGTGCCGGAACAAGAGGAACACCATATTCGCTTTCCTTCACCTGCGTTCTGAACTGCGTTCCATACCAAGCAACGTATCCGACCGCACCTCCGAGGAATATCCTTGTCCCAATACCTATTGTCAACATTTTCGGGTCTTTAAGTAACGGACTGAGTTCACCTGATGTTGAATAATTCACATTACCGTAATTTGGCAACAACTTACCCATGTAGGTATAAAGTGTCTTCTCTGAACTATTCGTAGCTGCTGCATAGTTTTGATAAGCGTTTCTTGGATTGAAGAGGAAGAAATCGTTTATCATATCCTTGTTGATATACCCTCTGAAATACTTTCCTGGATAGCAATCTGTGCCTTTTCCGTAAGCTTCAAGTAAGAGGCTTTCCCCTCTTATAAGCATCTCTATAACATGCCCGCCACCAAACGTTTTGTCAAACTCTGATTCTTGCGTTGCACCAATGTATCCATCCACAGCAGCTAATCCGCCGTAAACCTCCACACCAGCAAGTTTTATCTTTTCCATTCTCATAGGGGGCATCGTGTGACCAAAGTTTATAAACGCCCCACTGGAGCACATTGGAGCAAACGTTCCCGTGGTCACAACATCCACTTTTTTTGCAACTTCCTTGATACCTTCCTCTTTAGCGAGTTTTACAACTTCTTCAGCTGTAAGGACAACCGCTTCTCCTCTGGCAATTTTCTTGTTGATTTCCTCTATACTTCTCAAGTTGTCCATCTACATCGCCCCCTTTCTTCGGTTTGTTTAACACTTCCCAAAAAGTTCAGTGTGGACCATCCTAACTGCATCCTTTACTTTCTGAGCATCAACTAAGAAATACATCGAAACTTCGGAAGCACCTGCGGAAATCATATCAACGTTTATTTCACCTTTCGACAGCGCGCCAAAAACTTTAGCTGCTATACCATGTGTATCGAGTAAACCGTAACCTACAACTGCCACGAGTGCCTTGTCCGTTCTATATGAAATCTTCTCTATTTCTCTAAGCCTAAGCGTTTCTGCAACTCTCATAACTTCCGGAAGGTCTTTTTTAGAAACTATTAGATTTATCGCTGTTTGAGATGTAATAACGAACTTAATATTTAAACCAAATTGGGCCATACTTTTTGAAATCTCACCCAATACACCTGGAACCCGTCCCAAATTTGCCCCAAAGAACTGGACAATTGCTACATCATCCGTAAACGAAACACTCTTCACACACCTCTCAGAACGATGTTTTTCATTCGAAACTAAAGTACATTTTTGGAGATTGAAACTTCCTGAAAAACTGCAAACATACAATGGTATTGAACGGTTCTTAAGTGGTTCCACTGCATTTGAATGGACAATCTTCGCACCAAAATATGAGAGCTCCTCAAGTTCATCGTAACTGAGTTTTTCAAGCAATATTGGATTTTCGACAATTTTCGGGTCACCGCTAAGAAAACCGTTGACATCTTTAAAAAGTACAACATAATTTGCATCTAAAGCATATGCCAAAACAGTGGCTGTGTAATCACTCCCACCACGTCCCAAGAGAGTTACATCACCGTCTTTCGATACACCATAAAACCCAGGAACTATGGAATGATTGTTTTTCCAATCATCCAAACGTTTTTCAATCAAGCGTTTTGTAGGTTCAAGGAGCACAGATGCATTCCCAAATTTTCCATCGGTTATTATCCACTCTTCCGGCATCCTAAGTTCAAAATCAAGACCTTCTCTTTGCAGTAATTTTTGCAATACATATGCGTTAAGACGTTCACCGTAGCTGATGATTAAATCCCTTGCAAAATCAGGCACCTTGTGAAGTAACTTGACCGCATTGAATATTTTCTCCAGTTCAAAGACTTTGTTTTCTAATTCTCTAAGTTCTTCTTCTATTTCATGAGAATTTCCGCCATTGTTCATTACTAATAGTGAAGCGTGTAAATCGTAAAGTTCATGCAAAAAGGTTCGAACATCAAGGTTTTGAAAGTTGTTAACCGCGTTAACTAATCTATCGGTAACTCCATAAACAGCACTTACAACCAAAACTAACGTTTTCTCCTTCTCAAACTCAAGTATTTCTCTGATTTTGGCTATTACTTCAGAGTAGCTTTGAGAGTTTTTGAAGTTTGAACCACCAAACTTAACTACAACAACCCCGCCCATTTTGCTCACAGTATCACCTCCCAGGAAATTTTTCTTTGGGTATAAAAAAAGGTCGGGTGATTTTCTCACCCGACCGTCCTTTTGCTTTCCAACAAACTACAGGCATACCGGACGGTCGGTACGCCACATCATCATAACCATCATGCTTATTTGTTTGCTTTGGTATTCATCAACTGTTAGAGCTTTCGAACTTTTTGTTTCTTTCATCTGTTTTAAATTGCTCCTTCTTACTACTTCTTGATTGGCGTTTTCTTTGTCAAGAATTATACACAAAAACTCCGATATTTCAAGATTGAATTTTCAAAAAATTGTGCTATAAAAAAAGCGTGTTTTGAAAAAAAACTATAATACTTCAAAGTGAAGAGGAACAAAGGTGGTGTGAAAGTTATGGAAGGCACCATTTGGAAAAAGTGGAATGTACGTGGTATTGTCCAAGGTGTGGGGTTTAGACATTTCGTTAAAAACGTAGCACGTGCAATAGGTGTTAAAGGTTACGTGAAGAATGAAATGGATGGAAGTGTAACAATTGTTGCTGGAGGAAATTCAGAGCAATTAAATGAACTTTTCAAAAGGGTTATGGAAGGAAATGGTTGGAGTTATATCACCGATTACGATGAAGAAATCTTGCCTCCACAAGATTACAAAGATTTTCATGTCGAGTTCTAAACAATTCGAATGATTGAATAACAAATCCATTTTTGTATACAAATCTCACAAAACTTACGGGAAGAGGAGATGAAGAGAAATGAAAGCGGTCTGCTACGGTCTTCAGTGGGGGGACGAAGGAAAAGGAAAGGTAACAACATACCTTTCCAAAGATTTCGATTATGTCGTTCGATACAGCGGTGGTAGTAACGCTGGCCACACAGTTGAGTACGGTGAATTCAAGTTGGTACATCACTTGATACCTTCCTTTGACGTAAGAACTAAAACTAAAGGATATATCGCAAACGGTGTTGTTGTGGATTTGAAGGTCTTGAATGACGAGGTAGAAGAACTAAAAAAGATTAGATTTGATATCTCAGGTAGATTGAAAATCTCCAGTCTGGCTCATATTGTTTTGCCTGTTCACAAGATGCTCGACGAAAAACTTGAACTTTCAAAAGGGAGTAAGGCTGTTGGAACGACAAAAAGAGGCATTGGACCAGCATATGCCGACAAGGTGCACAGGATAGGATTGAGATTGATAGACCTAAAAGAAAAAGAAGTTGCGTTTGAAAAATTGCGTTTTGTCAGTGAAATGTATAAGAACCTTTACTCAATAGAATGGGATGATTACGATTGCATATTTGAAGAATACGAGAAGCTTAAAGACTACATTGTTTCTCCACTCGAAATCAGGTCTGAACTAAATAATTCAAACGTTCTGTTTGAAGGAACTCAAGGAGTTTTGCTTGACGTTGATATGGGTAGCTATCCTTACGTTACTGGAACATATTGCAACGTCACAGGTGTTGAAGCTGGGTTAGGTTATCCTATAAAAATCGATAAGCGTATAGGTGTTTTTAAAGCATACCTGACAAGGGTTGGTGAAGGTCCGTTTCCAACAGAATTATTTGGTAAGGAAGCAGATGAGCTCAGAAAAGCTGGGAAGGAATATGGAGCAACAACTGGCAGACCAAGACGATGTGGATGGCTTGATTTACCGCTTCTCAGATACGGGATTGAAATATCCGATTGTGACGAAATGATAATGACGAAAGCAGATGTTTTGGTTGGAATGGAAAAGGTAAAGGTTGCTGTCAAATACAAAACAAGTGAACACGGCAAAGTTATAGATATGCCTTATGATTTAGGCTTGATTTCCAATGTTCATGTTGAATACGTGGAATTCGATGGTTGGAAAAGCTTGGACGACAAGAATTTTGAAAAATTTGTCAAGTTTATCGAATCAGAAACAGGGAAGAGGATAACTTACATATCCACGGGTGCCCTTATTAACGATATTGTGAGGGTATCGTGATATATGGAAACCAAAATAACAATCAGATTTTTTGGTAGTTTGGTAGATTTAGCTGGAAGACAATACGTACACTTAGACGCCGGAATTAATCAAACAATAAAGGATTGTGTAGAGCGCCTCGGTGTTCCACACACCGAGGTGTATTTTATAACGCTCCAGAAAAGCTTTGTGGTCTTTGACAAAATTGTGGAAAATGGTGATATGTATTTCGTTTATCCAGAGTGTAACTTGGATATACCAAAGGAATACATTTTAACCCCAAAATATGAAGGAGTTCCAAAATTTATTTTGGATATCCACCTTGGAAAGCTCGCAAGATTTCTTAGAATGCTGGGAATCAGTGCTGAGTACGGGATTGTGGACGACGATGAAATCGTTTCAAAAGCGCTCTCTGAAAATCTTATCATCCTTACAAGAGACAGGGGTATTTTGAAAAGAAACGAAGTGACTTATGGCTACATATTGCGCTCAGATGACCCGAAAATACAACTTAGGGAAGTAACTCTCAGATACAGCCTTCAAAATTGGTTTGCTCCATTTACAAGGTGTATGGAATGCAACGGTGAACTAATAAGTGTTTCAAAGCAAGATGTTCAGGAGCAACTCCCTGAAAAAGTCAAGGAAACATTTGACGAATTTGCCAAATGTGAAAGGTGTGGAAAAGTCTACTGGGGTGGAACTCACTACGAAAACATGAGCTTGTTCATCGAAAAATTTTTGAAAAGCATTTCCAAGAAAGAATTTTGAAATCTTTCATCTTCTTACGTCTCCTTTTAATCCACACATTGCTTTGGTTAGTTTCCCATTGATTTGATACAATGTAGAAAACACCAAAGGAGTTCTTTTCCATTTCATTCTTGGGAGGTGTTGGTATGGTTGGAACTTTTTGGTCTATTTTGCCGCCACTTGTAGCGATTGTGCTTAGCTTCATTACAAAGAACGTTATATTGTCCCTCTTTTTAGGTATTTTAACTGGCGGTTTACTGCTTAACAACTTCAACCCATTTTCAGCAGTTGTTTACTCGCTCGAGAAGATTGCAAGTTCGGTTGCGGATGAATGGAATGCGAAGCTTTTGCTTTTCAATTTAATAATGGGGGCGGGAATTGCGTTTATTTGGCGCCTTGGTGGCAGTAAAGCGTTGGCAGATTGGGCAAGAACCAAGATTAAAACGAAGAGGTCAGCAACTGTATGGGCATGGTTGCTTGGTGTTATTGTCTTCTTCAACGACTATGTGAATGCTGCTATCGTTGGTAATGTTACTAGGGATATCTTTGAAGAGCATAAAATCTCTAGAGAAAAGTTATCTTATATTCTCGACTCTACTTCAGCTCCAGTTGCTACATTTTTCATATCAGACTGGATAGCTTACCAACTTGGAATGATTCAAAAAGGTATGGAAAGTGCGAATATCAAAGACATCTCTCCTCTATCTGCATTCTTTGGTAGCATTCCGTTTAATTTATACTGTCTTTTTACAGTTGTATTTGTTGGAGTTATAGCGTTTACATTCTGGGATTTTGGTCCGATGCTGAAAGCAGAGTTACGCGCCCAAAAAGAAGGTAAAACGAAACGTGATGGTGCAATGCCTTTATTGGATGTAGGTTTTGAACTTGGCGAACCGATTGAAAAAAGACCGATGATTATAACTTTTGTCCTTCCTATTTTGGCTTTAATCGGAGTGACAATCTGGGGGTTCTATTACACAGGTGCTAAGGCTGGTGGTAATACACTGATAGAAAAGCTTGGAAATGCCGATGCCGCAACTGCTTTGTTGTGGGGAGCATTTGCTATGATGTTTACAGGTATCGTTTTGGCTCTCGGTTTCAAGCTTATGGATATCTCCGAAACTTTCAAGACAGTAGTTGATGGATTCAAATTGATGCTTCTTGCCTGTACTATCCTCGTTCTTGCTTGGTCTATTGGAAGTGTGACAAAAGACGTTGACTTATCAGGATTTGTAGTGTCCTCAATAAAAGAAGGAACATCTTTTGCCTTGGTTCCAGGAATTATATTTGTCGTTGGTGCACTTATTTCGTTTGCTACAGGCACTTCTTGGGGAACTATGGCAATTCTTACGCCAATAGCTATTCCAATTGCTTACAAGCTGACAGGTGATGCTTGGTTGTCGGTTACGGTTATGTCAGGAGCAGTTTTCGCAGGTTCAATATTCGGAGACCATTGTTCACCAATTTCTGATACAACCGTTCTTTCATCGATATTCGCAAGTTGTGACCATATGGACCATGTAAATACGCAAATACCATACGCTGTTTTCACTGCTTTAATAGCATTTTTAATGTACATAATCTACGGTTTTCTCAAGATTTCACCGCTGGTTCTGATTTTAATAGGTCTTGTTCTTGTGGTTGTATTAGCTAGAATACTACATTTAAATTCTCTAAAAAAGCTTTCCCGAGATTTTAGAGTTCAAAAATAATAACAAAACCTTCTTTGCTTAAGAACTTGTTGTCTTGCCTTTATTTTGATTGGTTAGGATAAATTCAGCAAACAACTGAATCATCCTAACCAATTTTTTCTATTTCTGTTTCTGGTGTAACCCCTCATGTTGGGTTGGTTAACTTGGCTAACTTAGGAATTTACCACCCTATACCTTAACGATAGGTATATATATATTACGTTAAGTTAGTAGTAGTATTATATATAAGGGTGGTAAATTTGGTAAGTTTACCTAATTGTAACACTGCAAACTTTTATCCAAGCGTATTACAGGTGCATATTACAACTTACCACCTTTTTGTTACAACTTACCACTCTGGTAAGTTTTTACGAAAAACAATGATTTTAAGCCACATTAAAGGTGGTAAATTTTTCTAATTACGATGAATAAACGTTTTAAGTGCAATTAGGCATACCTAAAAGCTGTGAAATTTTTCACTACCGGTAAATTTGGTAAGTTTTTTGTTGAGAATGATTCTCAAAAACCTATGGATAGTAAGCTAATTTTGTTTTTCACAAAATATAGTGGTAGAAAACTTACCACCAGGTGGTAAAAACTTACCAAAAACTTACCAGAAATTTACCACCAATCAATAATTTGTGTTCAAAAATTTACCACCAACAATATATAGTGGTATATTTATCTTCGATTTTGCTGTTTCTCGATGTTATTTTTGGCTAAAAAAGTTTAGATTCATAAATGGTAATAATTGTGGATATTTTTAATTATTTCGATACAGTGTTCATTTTTTGGAATTTTATTGTATAATTAATCATAGGTTCCAAGATTCTGGAATTTGAAGTAGTCAAGATTAAGGTCAGAGGCTTTTGTTAAATCGTCAGTTGAGTTAAAAGGTGAAGAAATGTCGAAAAAGTTGATAAGAATTTTGTTTTATGTGATGACACTACTAAGTGTTTTAATGTTGTTATTCACATACAAATACGTGTCAAAAGTGAAGCAAGCCCCTCTTGTGACGATAGAAGGTTTAAGGGGCAATTATGTGCTTAATGGGGTTTTACACAGCCAAGAAACACAGTTGGATGTTGGAAAGTATGTGGTCTTTGGCGAGAGTATCTTGCGGCTTTACGGGAACCGTGTGAAGGTTGTAAAAATACCACGTTTCGAGGTGGAAGTTATATGGGAAAAGTGAAAATTGTTGAGCCTGTGAATTTAGTGATATTTATTTTTTCGGCACAGTTGGATTACTGGTTTGAAACTGTGAAACCTGATTTGATATCTCTTTTTGGACCTATAGATTACATTAGTCCGGAACTCGATTTTGAAAAGTACACACTTTACTATAACGAAGAAATGGGCTCTGGAATAACAGGAAAGTTAATTAGTTTTGAGAGGTTGATTCATCCGTCGTTATTAGCATCAATAAAGATTAAGACGAACGAATTGGAGTTAAAACATGCAGTAGATGGTAAAAGACGTTTCAACCTTGACCCTGGATATATACACCACATGCAGTTCGTTTTGGCTACAACGAAGATGTGGCCCCACAGGATATATATTGGACAGGGCATATATGCGGAACCAACGTTGATGTATATAAATGGAGCCTGGAAGGATTACGATTTTACTTATCCAAATTACAAAGAAGAAGTCTATAAATTTGAACTTTCAAAAATTAGAGACTTGTACCTTGAAAAAAGGAAGAAGTATATGAAGAATGTTTTGAAACGTGAAAAGTGAAAAGCGTGTTAGGTGAGGAGGTTGGAATTCTTGAAATTATACATCGTGGTTTTAGGATGCCCAAAGAACGAAGCAGATTTCGCACTATTCAAGCACCATATTCAGCAACTTGGGCATGAAATTGTTGACGATTTAGATGAAGCAGATGGAGTAGTTATCGATACTTGTGGGTTCATATTGGATGCAAAACAAGAGTCGATTGACACGGTTTTGGAATTCGTTGAACACAAAAGGAAACAGGAAAAGGAAGGAAGAGATTTCAAAATATTTGTCACAGGATGCTTGGTCCAGCGATATCCCAAGGAGTTACCTGTTGAAATCCCAGAGGTAGACGGATGGTTCGGTGTTCTTCCACCAAAAGTTTTAGCAGACAACCTTGAGAAAACTAAGAAGTATGTAACAGATCCCATAGCTGTATACGATTTTGAAGGAAGGGTTGATGATGACCTTCCGTATGCGTATGTAAAGATAGCTGATGGTTGTGACCGCGCTTGCACTTTTTGCACAATACCAAAATTTAAGGGGGGTTTTGTAAGTAGAAAGCTCGAGGATATAGTGAAAGAAGTGAAACACTTAGTCTCAAAGGGGAAAAAAGAGATTATCTTGGTTGCACAAGATACGACGGGATATGGTATTGATTTGTACGGAAAATCGATGCTTCCAGAGCTACTCAAGCAATTGAACGACATACCCGGGGACTTCTGGATAAGAGTTATGTATATGCATCCAGACCATGTAACGGACGAAATTCTTGAGGGGTTTTCGTACCGAAAAGTAGTAAAGTACTTTGATATACCAGTCCAACATGGTAGTGAGAAGATTTTGAAACTTATGAACAGGACCAAAACACCAGAAGAACTTGAAGAGCTGTTTGAAAAGATTAGGACCATGTATCCAGAAGCGGTACTTAGGACATCGGTGATTATAGGATTTCCAGGGGAGACATCCCAAGATTTCGAAGAATTATTGGAGTTTGTAAGACATGTTGAGTTTGATAAGCTTGGAGCATTTGTTTATTCAGACGAAGAGGACGCACCATCTTACAAGCTACCAAACAAAGTTCGTCCGTCAACTGCTCAAAAAAGGTTGGATCAGTTAATGGAAGCACAAGCAGAGATTTCGTTTATTAGAAACCAAAGATACGTTGGAAAAGTTATCGATGTTTTGATTGAAGAAGAAGCCAGTGGAGTCCTCATAGGTCGCGGTTACATGGATGCTCCAGAGATAGATGGTAACGTCTTTTTCAAAGGTAGTAATTTAAAAGGATTTGTAAAAGTTAAAATCACAGAAGCTGACACATATGATTTGGAGGGAGAGTTAGTTTGAAATTATCGGATAATACGAACGTTATTTTCAACTTGCCAAACACGATAAGTTGGTTGAGAATTATTTCAACAGTTTTCATCGTGCTACTGATGTATCTTGACCAATACGCTTGGGCTTTCTTTTTGTTCTTGTTAGCAGCCCTTAGTGATTATGTAGACGGCTATTTCGCCAGAAAGCTCGGGCAGGTTACAAAACTTGGTAAGGTTCTCGATCAGATGAGTGATAAGATTTTGATTACGTCGATTTTTGTTGTTTTTGTAGAATTTGGTATGCTCCCTGGTTGGCTTGTGGTTATCTTGGTTTTTCGTGACACACTGGTTAGTACCGTTCGAATGGTTGCATCCGAATCTGGTAACATCATCGCTGCTAATATCTTCGGCAAGATGAAAACAGTATCTCAGATGGTTCTGGCAATCGGGCTATTCGTTGAGAAACTTAACTTTTTCTCTCTTGGCTTATTATTTGTAAAAGTAAATTTGGTTCTGGTATACTTTGTAGCCATTGTTACAATACTCTCTGGAGTGATTTATCTTTACCAAAATCGAATATACTTGAACCGCTGAAAAACTGCTTAAAAAAGTACTTAAACAAAGACCTGGAGGGGTTTACTGTGAGAACGTTCATAGCTATTGACGTAAATCCAGAAATAAGGGAAGTTGCACAAGAAGTTATAGACAAACTTGTCTCCATGGGGTTCAAGGCTACATGGACAAAGCCGGAGAACCTTCATCTTACGCTCTTTTTCTTGGGTGAGATGGATGAGAAAGTTGTTGATTCAATGGCTCAGGCTCTCCAGAAAAGATTACAAGGTTTTCCATCGTTCAGCACGGATTTAGCAGGTTTTGGTTATTTCAAATTTAAGCATTCTCCAAGAGTGCTATTTTTAAAACTTGAACCTACAAAATCTTTGCAAAGGTTATTTCTTGAAATGAAGTCTGAACTTAACAAAAACAAAATCAAATACGATGAACAAGGTAACTTCGTTCCACACGTTACTTTAGGCAGGGTAAAAGAATACCCAAACGATTGGGAAAAGCTAGTTGAAGGTATCCAAACACCCAAGATAACGCTTGTGGTTGATGGAGTCACGATTTACAGTTCCACATTAACGCCGCAAGGTCCCATTTACAAATGGGTCTACAAACTAAAATTTGAGGGAGGTCTGATGAAGAATGTCAGATGAAATGAAAAAGGATGTACTGAAGAAAGCCATTAGCAAAATTGAAAAGCAGTATGGTAAAGGTTCGATAATGATACTTGGTGAAGATAACCTTGTTCAAAGTATAGAGGTTATTCCAAGTGGTTCGCTTGCTATTGATATTGCATCAGGCGTTGGTGGTTATCCTCGTGGAAGAATCATAGAAATCTATGGTCCGGAGTCAAGTGGTAAGACAACGATAGCGCTCCATGCTATCGCTTCTGTCCAGAAACTTGGTGGAATAGCTGCATTCGTCGATGCAGAGCACGCACTAGATTTGAATTATGCAAGAAACCTTGGAATAAACCTTTCTGAGCTTTTGATTTCACAGCCAGACTACGGCGAACAAGCACTCGACATCGTTGATGAACTTGTTAGAAGCAACGCTGTAGACCTTATCGTTATTGATTCGGTTGCTGCACTCGTTCCACGTGCTGAAATCGAAGGGGCAATGGGAGATGCGCAGATAGGTCTTCAAGCAAGGTTGATGTCGCAGGCTTTACGAAAACTCGCAGGAAATGTAAACAAATCCAAAACGGTAGTTATCTTTATTAACCAAACGCGTATGAAAATAGGGGTTATGTATGGCAATCCGGAAACAACCACCGGTGGAGTTGCGTTAAAGTTTTACGCAACGATGAGGATGGAAGTTAGGTCTTCCGGTAAGATAGTTGAAGGAAACGAACATGTAGGAAACGAGGTAACGATTAAGTTTGTGAAGAATAAAGTCGCACCTCCGTTCAAAACAACAACAGTGGATATTATCTATGGAAAAGGAATTGTTCGCGAAAACGAACTCTTCAACATAGCGGTGAACGAAGGATTTATAGACAGACGAGGGAGTTGGTTCACGTACGAGGCACTCGACGGAAAAGAACATTCACTCGGACAAGGAAAAACAAACGCTGTGAGTTATCTTGTGGAACATCCCGAAATTGCGGATGAAATTGAAAAAAGAATACGCGAGAAATACTTCTCTAAACCGGTAAGCGAAGAAACGCAAGTTGCAGAAGGAACGAAGAATGCGGAAAAGGCGACAAAGTAAATACGAAGTTGAAAGCAACGGAAACAACTTAGATAGTTTTGAGTTCCATAGCGATTGGGAAGACGAAAAAGGCTATCAACATAATAAACAATCAAACAGAAGCTCAAAAAAGAGGGCTGAATCTGATCCTTTGAGTATTGCCCTAAGATTCATCAAATTTAGAGCCCGTTCCCAGTGGGAAGTAGAAAATAGGCTTAAAAGAGAAGGCTTTTCAGATGAAGTTATAAACCAAACAATAGAAAAGCTCAAAGAGAGCGGTTTTATTGATGACGAAAAGTTTGCGTATCTTTATGCTTACGATAGCTTGGTAATACACTACAAAGGTCCTTTCAGGATACGCTATGAACTCAGGCAACTACATGTAGATGAATACATTATAGAAGATGCAATAAAAAAAGTTCTTGAAGAAGTTGATGTTCAAGAGATTATCGAAAAACTGACGAAAGGATTAGATGAACACAAAAAGCGAGAAAAACTATACAGACATGGTTTTGGAGGTGATTGGTAATGGATATTTTGATATACATAATTTTAGCGGTCGTAGGTCTGGCATTAGGTTTCTACCTTGGAAGCACGGTTGGTAGAAAAAAAGCACAAGAAGATATTGAGAAGAAATTAAAGGCTGCTAAGGAAGATGCGGAAACCATAATAAAGAATGCGGAAAAAGAAGCTACCGAGATAAAGAAAAGAATGATAATAGAAGCGCGCGAAGAAGCACACCAAATTCGCGAAGAGATAGAAAGAGAAAGAAAGAGAAGAGAAGAGGAAATAAAGCAACTCGAGGAAAGGATTTTGAAGCGTGAGGAACTTCTTAGTAAACGCGAAGAGATGCTTGATAAACGCGAAGGTTTTATTGAAAACTTAAAAATGGAATTAGAAGCAAAGGCAAAGGAACTTGAGGCAAAAGAAAAGGAAATTCAAGAGAAGTTTACCAAACTGGCAGGTCTTACTCACGAACAAGCAAGAGAAATAGTTTTGCAAGAGGCAAGGGAAAGATACGAACACGAAATAGCAAAAGTCTTTGTTCAAATTAAAGCGAGATACGAAGAAGATGCTGAAAAGTATGCAAAGAAGGTTATTGCAGACGCTATTCAAAGGTATGCTCCCGAGTACACTGGTGAGGTTACTATCAGCACGGTTGCCTTACCAAACGATGATATGAAAGGTCGTTTGATAGGAAGAGAAGGAAGAAATATAAGGACTTTTGAAAAGATAACAGGTGTTGACCTCATTATCGATGATACACCTGAAATGGTCACTTTGAGTTCTTTCAACCCGTTGAGAAGAGAAATCGCAAGAAGAACGATAGAAAAATTGGTCCAGGATGGTAGAATTCACCCAGCAAGGATAGAAGAGATGTACGAAAAAGCGAAGGCAGAGGTTGAAAAAGAAATCAAAGAGGCAGGTCAAGAGGCAGTAATTGCAGTTGGTGTTGGAGGACTCCACCCAGAAATTATTAAATTGCTCGGTAGATTGAAATTTAGGACAAGCTATGGTCAGAACGTTCTAAACCACTCAATCGAAGTAGCTCAAATTGCTGGCTTGCTCGCAGCTGAGCTTGGACTGAATGTAGATAAGGCAAAGCGTGGAGGTTTGTTGCACGATATAGGTAAAGCCCTTGACCACGAAGTTGAAGGTTCACACACAATTATAGGTGCAGAGATTCTTAAAAGATACGGAGAATCTGACGAAATTATCAACATGATAATGGCACACCACGGGGAAGAAGAACCAATAACACCAGAAGCAGCTATAGTTACCGCTGCAGATGCTATCTCGGCTGCAAGACCAGGTGCAAGAAGAGAAGATGTGGAAAGTTACATCAAGAGGTTGATGAAGCTTGAAGAGATAGCGAAAAGCTATAAGTACGTTGAAAATGCGTATGCAATACAAGCTGGTAGGGAGATAAGGGTTATTGTCCAGCCAGAGAAAACCGATGATGCAACAATCGAGAAATTGGCACATGATATTGCAACGAGAATAGAGAATGAACTACAATATCCAGGTGTACTTAAGGTTGTTGTGATAAGGGAAAAACGCTCAATAGCTTACGCAAAATAAACCGACCTAATCTTTGGAGGTTATCGAGAATTGAGTGTAATGTTAAGTAGCCTTGCATTCGCTATAGCGACATTCTTGTCAAGAGTCTTGGGGCTTGTCCGAGATATGCTCATGGCCTCAAAATTTGGAACATCTTGGCAAGCAGATGCGTATTTTGTAGCCATCTTGTTCCCGTTTTTCTTACGAAGGGTTTTCGGTGAAGGTGCGATGACCTCTGCATTTGTACCACTTTACAGTGAGTCTAAAGACAAAGATGAGTTCTTATCTTCCGTTCTGACAAGTTTTACAATAGTCTTGGTAATTATAGTGTCGGCAGTCATGATATTCCCAGATATAGTCATATACCTTTTCAGCTCAGGTGCTGCACCGAAAACGAAAGAACTTATACGTGTTTTAGCAAGAATTACTGCTCCTTCAATACTTTTCATCTTTTGGTGGGCAATAACGTATTCTATTGAAAACACACGTGGTAAGTTCTTTTATCCGGCGTTAACACCTATTATTCCAAATATCGTAATCATAATCTTTATGTTGGTCCCAGGTTTGGGTATTTACGGACCTACTTGGGGTTTTTTAATTGGAGAAGCCGCTGCGTTCTTGGCGCTTGCTTATCCTTTAAGAAGGCACAAACTCCGTTTCACTTTTAAATATACACGTGAGTTCTTAAAATTATTTTGGCCCAGTTTCTTAGCGATGTCCATTTCTCAAATTAACAGCATAGTTGACACGAACGTGGTCTCATATTACAGTCGAGGACTGGGCGGAGGAGTCTCTTATCTTCAATATGCATCAAGATTTTATATGCTTCCGTATGGTTTGTTTGGAGTGGCTGTGGCGACTGTGATACTCTCAACAATCAGCAACGATAGAGAAAATTATACCCAACACTTAAAACACGGTATAACTTCGACACTGTTCTTCACAGTTCCCGCAACAATCGGACTTATTGTTCTCGACGAGCCAATACTTCGGTTGTTTTACGAATATGGGCAATTTACAGCAAAAGATACCAGAATTACTGCCCAGGTATTAAACGCATACGTCTTAGGATTACCTTTTTATGGTATGTATTCAACGATGACGCGTGCTCGTCACGCAATGAAAGATATGAAAACTCCTTTAAAAGCCACAACGATAGTTGCTGTATCGAATGTAGTGATGGACCTTCTTGTTGGTTTGAAGTATGGACCTGTTGGAGTCGCTTTAGCTACAAGTGTTGCAGGAATCATAGGATTTCTGTACCTTTTGATAAAAGAGCAAAACAAAAAGCTTTTCGAAAAAGAAGATTTGTACATTATCTTGTCTTCATTTATCATGGGAGTGGCGACTTATTACTTTTCTACTATTTCATCAAGACGTATTTGGGTAATTCCATCTACAATTTTCGGTGCAGTGGTTTATTTACTTTCTTCCGCAATTTTCTTGAGACACAGGTTGAAAGAGTTTTTGAGAAGGAAAGCATTATAGTTTTACAGGTGTATTTGCTGGAAAACGGCTAAAGGGAGCTGAGTGTAAAGATGATAGGGGAAGAGATAGAAGTACTTTACGAGGTTGATAGCACAAACGAGTTTTTGAAAAGGAACTATAAGTCTTTTCACGATGGAGCTATAGTAGTTGCCATTAAGCAAACAGCTGGCAAAGGTAGGATGGGAAGAACGTGGTATTCTCCAGAAGGGGGACTTTGGTACTCAGTTCTCTTTAAACCGAAGGTGCACATAAGCCTTCATTCATACACAAAGGTATTTTCTATAGCCATTGTGGAGGTTCTAAGAAAGCTGAAGGTGAATGTCTACATAAAATGGCCCAATGACATATATTACAACGGTAAAAAGCTTGCTGGCATACTTTCAGAAGCTGTTTCTGTTAACGACAGAGTAGTTGCAATAATTGTAGGTATAGGAATTAACGTGAACAACGACATTCCAGATGATTTAAAAGATATCGCAATCTCCCTAAAAGACATTTTAAAGAAAAAGGTAAAAATCACTTACTTGCTTGATGCTATTAACAAACATGCGTGGAATTTATTGATAAGTTACAGAAATGAAACTGAGAACATCACAAAACTTTGGAAGAAATACTTAGTTCCAAGAGAAGGAGATAGGATTAAGGTAAAAGTGGATGAACAAATTGTTGAAGGGACTGTTTTAAAAATCACAGAAGATACTTTATACGTTGATGTAGGAGGCAAAGTAATCGGTGTTCAAAGCATACATCAACTTGTTGAATAAAGAAATTAAAAATTTATGTCTTTTCCTCTTATTGTTATCGTTTTTACTTTTTCCTTCCTTTGGTTTATCACAAGATATTTATTCACTTATAACATCGAAAGTGCCACAAGGTGGGTTTGTTGGTGTATATTTTGTTGATGTAGACAATGGTAATACACTCGTTCGCTACAATGAGCATAACCTTTTTATTCCTGCTTCATTGACAAAACTGTTTTCCACACTTGTGGCTTGGGAAGTGCTTGGACCTGAGTTCCGCTATACCACTACCGTTTATGTCCCACGTGGTAACATTTCACCAAGGATTAGGGGAGATATCGTCATAAAAGGTAATGGAGATCCCTCGATGAGTGTTGAGACACTCAGAGGAAATTTTAAGAAGTTCATTGTCGAAGGTGTTAAAGAAATCGATGGTGATATCGTTATTGATAATTCCTTTTTCTCAAACGAAAGATGGGGTATTGGTTGGGAGTGGGATTACAAAAACCCAAGTATTGATGCACTTGTGCTTAAAGAAAATCCTAATACGTTTAACCCATACGATATTGACGCTGTGGCGTTGAATTTTGGGCTTAACGTTAGGAAGATTCTCAATGACTACGGTATCAAAGTTTACGGTACAGTTAAAGTAGGCAAGTTAAGAAATGACTATAGAGAGTTCATAGTAATTAAATCCGTCCCTTTAAAGAACCTTATATCGGTTGCAAACAAGTACAGTAGCAATTCTTACGCTGAACAAATATTGAGAACAGTGGGTCTAAGAGTCTACGGATTGGGAAGCATTTACAACTCACTTAAAGTGATGAATGACTTTTACAAGAAACTTTTCGGAGAATATTATCCTTTCAAATTGAACGACGGTTCAGGTTTGTCAACTTACAATCTTGCTACACCATACATGGTTGCACAAACGTTAGTTTACGCGTACAAAAACCACGGGGGCCTCAACGGGTTTATATCAACATTAGCAAGGTCGGGAATAGAAGGTACGATGGAAAGGAGACTTGGCGATATAACACTATACGCAAAGACTGGAACTTTGCAGAAAGTTTCAAACATAGCAGGGATAATGATTACAAAGACTGGTAGAAAAGTAGCGTTCGCTATAATGGTCAACAACTTTATCGTTCCAACGTACGTTGCCATGCAGTATCAAGATGAGATAATTAGGTTTGTTTGGAATAACTACTAAAATTTCACTCCGTTACTAATATTTCTTTTATCTTTTCAAGTGCATCTTTTGATTCAGGTAGGAATGTGAAGATTACCCAGTCGTGGAACATTCCAGGGTATTCAAAATAATTCAACGGGAGGTCTTGAGACGTACATACCTCCCGTAATTTTTTAGAGTCTGGATGCAGTAAATCATTTGTTCCTGTAAAGACAGTTATTGGGCAAAGTTTTGAGAAATCACCATATATGGGGCTGAGATAAGGGTTTTTTAAATCTGTACCTGCAGCATATTTTTGAGCAGCATATTTTAAACCTTTAATAGTTAAGAACACATCTTTTTTCTCATATTCCTTAATTTCATGGTTGCCCATACTCAAATCAAGCCATGGAGAGAAAAGAACAATGTGATTTGGTAACTTCTTACCGTTATCCCTCAATTTTTGCGCAAACCCAAGAGCCAGTCCTCCACCAGCTGAATCTCCCATGAAGACGATTTTCTTATCTGCATATCTTTCTTGCACTTTACAATATAACTCATCCATGAATGTATAAGTATCTTTCCAGTTCGAGTCCGGAGCTAAGGGGTAATCTGGTACATAAATTATCGGACGAATCATTTCAACTATTTTCTGAACAACATTCCAATGCATCTTAGTTAGATTTGCAACGTACGCTCCACCGTGAAGGAAAATGACCACTATTTTTGGTTTAGAATACTTGGGTTTAATTTCCCAAACCTGCCTTTGCAAGATATAGGAAAGAGAAACTTCAGCCAATTTGTATGTAGATTTCTTTGGAGGTGCTGGAGATTTATTAAATTTGTTTTCTAGCATTTTCTTTTCAACAATGTTCGAAAACCTGGTAATCTTTAAAAGTGAGTACATAACATATGAAACAGTGCTAAGAGTAGATTCCATCTACCTTATCTCACCTCTCGGTTACATCTCTTTCGAGTTTTAGCTGCTCCAATTCCTTGGGATATGGTTCAAAAAACGTTTGATTCAAGACATAATCAACCGAATATCTTATAGCCCAGGATTTTAGGATTGCGAGTAGAGTTTGCAAGTTTACAATGTGGTTTCTGTAGTCTTCTAGCAAATCCATAAAATACGCCTTTTCTTGTGATGATAGCTTGTCTTTGAAATAACCATATAAATGCAGGAGTGTATTAATGACTTTGGGCACTTTCAAAGGTGTTTTCAACGCCTTTACGAGCAATTTTTCATATGCGGTTTTTGTAGTCTCATCGAAACCATTTTGTGCTACCAATTTTCCCATATCACGCATCACTTTCTCGTTTTTCGCCATTAATAAATACTTATTCCTTGAATGAAATTCAACAAGTTCTTTCTTGCTATTAACGTTTCTAAAACGTGCATGTGTGAAAATGAACGTGAGAAATTCAAATCTCAGCTTATCATTTGTAAGTCTCATTTCACTTTCAATGGCAAGATGAGGGAACCTTTCCAACATCACTTTTGCGAATAACCCAGGTGTTTTCGAAATGACTCTCCCGTTTTCCCCATACAATTTTGCATCGTTTAGGGCACAGGATGGAGATTTCGATTTTAATATCATCCCATCGATATCGTTTGGCAGACTATCGGCAAATTTATGACTGAAAGAAATCATCTTATCCGTAAGGTCCTCTGACATTGTTTTATTCATAAGTCTTAGTTCGTTTCTTATAAGAAATACATCTATCGGTTCTCTGGGAATTGGTAAGCCTATCTCAACTTCAGCACAAACTTTTATAAAGTCACAGTATCTTTCGAGCTTTTTTACGATTTCACTCGAGATGATTCCACCATCGTATCTTGTGTGTTCAAAAAAACATCTGCTGACAACTAATTTTGGTTTAATATCTTTCACACCAGTCACTCCCTTGGCATTTTGTGCTATAATAATTATACCACGTATCAATTTAAAGTAGGTTCACTTTATATTTAGGGGGGATACACCGATGGATAAGAAGGAACTGGTTTTCAAAGTTCTCATGGAATCAGACAAGCCTTTAAGACCGGGTGACATTGCGGAAAAAGCTGGACTTTCAAAAGAAGATGTTGATAAAGCGATAAAGGCACTGAAAGAGGAAGGTAGGATAGAATCCCCGAAAAGATGCTATTACCAAGCTAAGAAGCAGTGAAAAGAATAAGATTATGGAAGCAATCCCGCCGCAACGGCGGGAATTTTTAAAAATGAAATTGTGAAAATCTCAAAAAATAGGGGGCACGGAAGTTGAAAAGCAAAAATATAAGAATTTTAGTGTTTTTGTGTTTGGTTTTTGTTGTATTTACTCCAAAGCTACTTCTTAGCCAAGATGGAAATGTAAAATCTTATCCGTTCTTCTCGCACCAAGGATATGTTGTTTTACTGACAGATTTGCACTTTCCGTACAAACAGAAAACCACAGAAAGATTGTTAAACAAAATAAAAGAAATTAAGCCACAATATGTTTTCTTGCTCGGAGATCTAACCGAGATGGGAAGTGATGAAGAATTTGAAAGATTAAAAAACGCACTGTCTGTTATTGAAAAAGCACAAATTCCATACAATGCTCTTTTGGGAAACCATGACGTGCGTTGGAGCTATGTGGTAAGGAAGAGTAAGATGCTGGAAAATTTAGACAGTTATTCGAAAGGTCTTTACGAAGTTTTTTCCAAGGAACTTGGTGAATTTATTTTTTTGGGTATCGACACTTCGATGTATTTTCAACACGGTGGTCATGTTGGAAGAGCACAATTAGCTTGGTTGGAAAAAGAGCTTGAGGAAGCCAAAATAAAAGGTAAGCCGGTAATATTACTTTCACACCACCCATTGGGCGGACCAGTAACATACACGGACGATGGTTGGAAAATAATCGATATAATATCCAAATACGATGTTATTTTTGCTCTTTCTGGGCATGTCCACAAATACGATTATTCTGGTAGTTACAACGGTGCATGGTTTCAAACTCTCGGAGCTGCAAAGGACGGAAATATGACTGTTTTGAGCTGGGATAGTGAACAGGCTTACCTATGGAAATACAATATTGACGATGGTAAATTTCAAATGATTAAAAGCATACCCCTTGAAAAGAAAAAACGGCAGCTGGTTGATGCGACGATAAAACTTATGGAAGCTTCTGATAATACATTGAAACTAAAAGTTGATTACATTGGAGCTGAGAGAATAAGAATCTTAGCTAATGGCAGATTGATATATGAACGAGCATTGCAGTATAACGCCCATAAGTTTTCAACTTACGAAGTTACACTTACTAACGTTCCGAAAACTGATTTTTCAGTTCTTTTGAGAATCTCCGTTGTTGGTAAAGATGGAATTCACCAAAGATTTTTTAAATTGGAAAGGGCACAAAGCAGCGACCAGAATGTTTTAAAGAAGGCATGGACTTTCAGTTTGGAAGACACTATCTATTCAAGACCAGCGCTTTTCGAGGATGGAGTTATTGTTGCTGATTACTCTGGAAATGTGGTCTTTTTGAGAAATGGTAATGTGATTTGGAGAAAAAGTGTAGGTCCCGTTGTGGCGAACGTGGAGATAATTTCAGAATCAAGAGATTCAAAAGTGGAGAAAAGTCAAGTAGTCATAGGAGATTTAGAAGGAAAGATTTATTTTTTTGATAGCAAAGGAAATTTGGTTAGGCAGATAAAATTGTCAGAGCCGGTTTATTCATTAAAAGCAGGTAATTCTACAATTGCTATCTGTGCTGGTAGATATTTCTACATCTTGAGACTTTCTGATTTTAAAGTAATGGCAAAACACGATTTAAAAAACCTGCTTCAAGTGCAGCCGTTTTTCAAAGATAGTATTTATTTTCAGCCTTCCTGGGATGGAAACATTTACTTGATAGATGAATATGGAAAACTAGTTGAGCGATTTAACATTGGAAAAACCTACTACACATCTGGTAGTTCAACCCCCACACTTGTTGGAGCTTTACTGATTTACTCAAATACCGATGGAACTGTTAATGCGATGGATGTACAAAAAAAAGAAAAGCTCTGGAGTCTAAGAATACCAGGTATAGGTTATTCAGCCGTTGAGAAAGTTGGAGATTTTATATTTATTTCCACAATTAACGGAGGAGTATATAAAATAGATGGGACGAAAGGGAACATTGTTTGGTCCAGCAATATAGGTTCTTCAACGATAGGTTGTTCCCCAAAAATTCTCAACGCTGAACACATTATTCTGGGAACTAACAATGGAGAACTGGCTGTTATTGATGCAACCACTGGAAAATACCATAAGTTTGTTGTTTGGGCAGGATATGTGATGGATGTTTTACCTTACGAAAATGGAGTCCTTGTAACCTTGGCTGATGGAACTATCCAATTTTTTACCATGAAAAAATAAAAGCGGTTCCCATTGAAAGGGAACCGCATCGTTATAGTTATACCTTAAGAATAGCTTTAATGTCTTCTTCAGGTTCTCCAATGAGCTTGAGACCATAGTTATTCACAAGAACATCGAGTATGTCTTTATTAACCCACGCTGGTAGTACAGGACCTATGTAGATACCTTTTAGCCCAAGAGCGAGTAACGTCCATAGTATCGCAACAGCTTTCTGTTCCATCCATGTGAGAACGAGCGTCAGAGGTAATTCAGTAACCGGAACGTTGAATGTTTCTGCAAGTGCCATTGCGATTTCAAGTGCTACGATTGTATCGTTACACTGTCCAACGTCGATAAGCCTTGGAATGCCTTCGATATCTCCGAGTTGTAAGTCGTTAATTCTGAACTTTCCGCATGCGAGTGTAATAACAACGGTTTCTTTCGGAAGTTTTTGGACGAATTCTCTGTAGTAAGCTCCTCGCTTTGTTGGTGTGTCACAACCACCGACGACGAAGAAGTGTTTGATTTTACCTGCTTCGACGAGTTCTTTTATCTTTCCTGCAAGCGACTTCACAACGCTTGCTGAATATCCGGTTGTGAGTTTGTATTTTCCTGGTTGTTCTGGGAGTTTTGGCAACGACTTTGCCTTGGCTATAACTTCTGAATAATCGTAACCTTCGATGTGTTTCACTCCAGGTAGTCTTGCAATTGATGTTGTGAACATCCTGTCTTTGTAGGATTCTTTTGGAAGCAATACACAGTTGCTAGTTCCCAATATCGCGGCTGGGACTTTGTCAAAGAGTTCCCTTTGGTCGTACCAGGCTGCACCAAGGTTACCAGCAAGATTCTTGTATTTTCTCAGTCCAGGATACCCGTGGGCTGGTAGCATTTCTGAGTGTGTATACACATAAACATCCGTACCTTCGACCTGTTTAAGTAATTCCTCAAGAGCCTTCAAGTTGTGACCGGTAACGATGATAGCATGGCCTTCCTTTGTGCCAGTTTCAACCTCAACTGGTGTTGGTTCTCCATAAGTTTCAATGTGTGCCTTTTTCAAAAGTTGCATAACCTTGAAGTTCATCATACCAGCCTTGAGTGCAAGATTTACAAACTCCTGAGCATCGAAGTTCACATTTGTGAGAGTTGAGTATAGCCCTTCGCTGAGGAATGCCGCTATTTCTTCGTCTTTGTAACCGAGTTCTCTTGCATGGTAGTAATATGCAGAGATGCCTTTTAGTATAAACTCCAAGTTGTCCTGTAATCTAGCAACTGTTGGTTCCTTTCCACAAACACCTGTTACCGTACAACCTTCTCCGTTCATCGCTTGTGAACACTGGTAACAAAACATGTTCAGCGCCATAACCACACCTCCTATAAGTGAATTTTCTCCATGGTCTCTTCACTTTACAAATTTTGTGAAACATTTCTTTTGACCGTTCACTATTATTGTATTAGGAATGGTCTATTTTTTCCGTAACCTATGTTACAATTTTTGTTGGAAAGAAGAAAATTATCGAAAACTGACTGATTAAGGAGGTGATTTTTATGCTTTTGAACAATTCAAATTCAAGGTTTATAGAAGTTCTTGAACAATGTGAAGTATTTAAGGGTGTGGAGAGAAATTGTATAGAGCAAGTTGTTCGCAATACAAAGATTGAAAGATACGAAGCGAAAGAATTGGTAAGAATACGTGGTGATGAATGCAATGAATTGCTGTTTTTAGTGGAGGGAGAAGCGTTTGGACTGTTTACGAATCCTGAAGGGAGGGTTTTGCAAATAGACCACATGTTTGCACCAAAACTTTTGGCAGCTGCCGTTATTTTTTCAAATGATGCGAAGTATCCTGTTGATGTGGAAACTGTTAAACCTTCTGTTTTTCTCACATTAGATAAAAACTTTTTTGTCTCACTGATGATGAAAAACGAAAAACTTTTGAGAAATTACCTTCAATACGTAAGCGACGCATTTGTTTTTATAACCGACCGATTCTATGAGATAACGATGAAAAATCTTGTCCAAAAAGTTTGTTCGTATCTTGTCCGTTTGATGGACGAGCAAGGTTCGTCTATTGTTACGATGAATATGTCGAAAGAAGAGCTTGCCAGGGCGCTTGGAGCAACAAGACCTGCACTTTCCAGGGTATTTATAGAACTTGAAAAGCTCAGCATTATAGAGATGGATGGGAAAAAGGTGAGAATAAAGAATGAACGATACATAAGAGACTATGCAGAATTCGAATAACAAAATGACTTGGTGAAAGTTTGTAGAAATTTCACATAGCGAACGTTATTGGGAAAATTAGTGAATTTTACCACATTAAGAATTCTTCTGATGTTTTTTTCTCTTGTATACTCGCTAATTTGACATTTGATAGAATTTCGATGTTTTTTTGTTGGTTGTATAATTGAAATGCAGAGCATACTAAATACAGATATCCTTATTTATAAGATTTACAAGAGGAGGCGATTGTCTTGGGAACAGGGGCAACGAATGGGACGATGAAAGCGATAATGAAAAAGGTGGCAGGTCCTGGATTAGTAATGGAGCAAGTTAAGAAACCTACGCAAGAAGACCTTGGACCGAGGGACGTGCTTGTTAAGATAAGACGAGCTTCAATCTGCGGAACGGATGTTCACATATACAAGTGGGATGAATGGTCACAGTCACGTATAATTCCTCCACTAATCACAGGGCATGAGATGGCGGGTGAAGTTGTTGCGGTTGGTAATGCGGTTACGCAAGTCAAAGTTGGAGATTTGGTAGCGGCAGAGACACATATTCCTTGTGAACATTGTTATCAATGTAAAACCGGGAGGATGCACATATGTAAGAACCTTAAGATTTTGGGTGTCGATACAAACGGTATATTTGCGGAATACGCAATCATTCCTGAAACGGTTCTTTGGCGATTCTCTCCTGAGATTCCTCTTGACTACGCTTCTGTTATGGAACCATTCGGAAATGCAATCCATACGGCCTCTGTTACGAACTTACTTGGTAAAACGGTGCTTATAACCGGTGCGGGACCTATCGGCTTAATGGCTATCCAGGTCGCAAAAGTTGCTGGAGCAAGTACCGTAATCGTTTCAGAAGTTGACCCATTGAGAATTCAAATGGCTTACGAAAACGGTGCTGATGTGGTTATCAATCCTGCTGAGAAAGACTTAGTCAGAGAAGTTTACAAACTTCTTGATGATGGCGTAGATGTTTTGCTCGAAATGAGTGGTAACAGAAGGGCGTTTGAGGATGGATTGAAATGTGTTACCATGGGTGGAGAAGTATCTGTGCTTGGAATATTTGGTGGGAAAATAGAAATAAACTTTGATGCTTTAATTACAATGCGAGGACTGACTGTCTACGGTATAACAGGTAGACGCATGTTTGAAACTTGGAGAATTGCAGACGAACTGCTCCGGACTAAGAAAGTGGACCTTTCGAAAGTGGTTACACACATACTTCCATTTGACCAGTGGGAAAAAGGTTTTGAACTCATGTTGAATAAGCAATGCGGTAAAGTTGTTCTGAATTTGGACTGATGGTTAAAAACTTGTTTTGAAGGGGGGAACAAGATGTTTAATTACAAGATATTGGAAGACGAAATGGAAATGTTAAAAAACGAAGGTCTCTACATCAATATTCGCACACTTGAGTCTCCACAGGGTGCGTGGATTGTAGTCAACGGGAAAAGAGTTTTGAACCTTTGTTCGAACAATTATCTTGGATTTGCAAATGATGAAAGACTAAAACAAGCTGCAATAAAAGCCATCCAAGAATGGGGTGTTGGACCAGGTGCTGTTAGAACAATTGCTGGAACTATGAAAATTCACGAAGAACTCGAAAAGGCACTTGCTGAGTTCAAAGGTGCACAGGCAACAATTTTCTTGCAGTCAGGTTTTGTGGCAAACCAAGCAGCTATACCCACGATTTTCGGTGATGAGAATGATGCAATTATCTCTGATGAACTCAACCACGCAAGTATCATAGATGGTGTTAGACTTTCTAAAGCAAAGAGGTATGTTTATAAACACAACGACATGAATGACCTTGAAGCAAGACTTAAAGAAGCAAGAGATGTTCAAAAAGCCAGAAGAATTCTAATAGTTACAGACGGTGTATTCAGTATGGACGGAGATATCGCACCACTACCTGATATTGTAAAGCTTGCGGAACAATATGAAGCTGCTGTTATGGTTGATGACGCACATGGTGAAGGTGTGTTAGGACGAGGTGGAAGAGGTATAGTTGACCACTTTGGATTGCACGGTAAAGTAGATATGGAGATAGGAACTCTTTCAAAAGCATTCGGAGTGCTTGGTGGATACATTGCTGGAAGTGAAACGCTAGTCAGATACCTCAAACAAAAAGCCAGACCGTTCCTTTTCAGCACAGGGCTTACACCTGCAGACGTTGCAGCCTGTCTCGAGGCGGTAAAGATACTCCAAGAAAGCGATGAACGAGTTAAAAGACTTTGGGACAACGCGAATTACTTCAAGACAGAAATGAAGAAACTCGGATTTGACCTTGGAGTAAGCCAGACACCAATAACACCTGTTATGCTCTATGATGCGAAGATTGCAACACAGTTCAGTAAAGAACTCTTTGAAGAGGGCATATTCGCACAAGCGATAGGTTATCCAACCGTTCCAAAAGGAAAGGCAAGGATAAGGGTGATGATAAGCGCTGTGCATTCTAAAGAAGACCTTGACTTCGCACTTGAAAAGTTTGAGAAGGTTGGAAAGAAATTAGCTGTTATATGATAGAATTAGACCGGGCACGTTTTGTGCCCGGTTTTTCTTTAGTCAAAAGTCAAATCATCTCAAAACCAAAGTCCAAGGGGATGGATTTATGGAGATTATTGTATTCCCTCCGGGTACGAAGATATACGGTTATTCAGAAATCCCGAAATATTTGTACTATTTGGTGGATGGAACTGTTGAAACCAAACTTTTTAGGAAGGTCCAAGAGTTTAACTCAGGCACATTTGGCGAATGGTCGCTCTTCAATCTTCCTTCGCAAGAGCAGGTGACTTCAACCAGCGAAGTAACACTTTACGCTATCAAACCTGAAGAAATTTTCAATTTTGAACACACGCAGAAAGTTTTGAAAAACCTAATTCCTTCGATTGCTAAAAGACTGCTCTTAATCGATTCTGAGCTTACAGAGTCCCAAGAGCTTCCAACCTACGTTGGTCCAGACAGGATGAGATTCTTTAACAAGATACATCCAGGGGCTTACAAAATTACAGATTCTATTTTTCAAGAAATCCTCCAAGCCAAATCACTCTATGCGGCAGGTTACTACAAGGAAGCGTTCGAGATAATAGTAAGAATTCTGCCACAAGTGGTTACGGAGGATTTGAGAAAAGAAGTGATGATTTGGCACACATTACTTAGTATGGTTTTGGAACCAGAGAAGGCAGAGATACATTTTAGACGCCTGAATCCAAAAGAATATGCGGAGCATTTGTCCTACCAGTTCTTGGTAAGTTTCTACAAAGGCGGAGAAAAGCAGGAGATTTTGGATATCTACATGAAAGCGGGACTCCATATTCCAAGCGAAACGATTGTAACCATGGAAGGAGAGGTTGCTTCCGAAGCGTTCCTTATCTTAAAGGGTTACTTAAAAGCAGTAAAGCTTTTTGAAGATAGGGAAGTTCTAATGAGTATTGTAGGACCTGGCGAGTTCGTAGGAGAAGGGGCGATAATGAACTCAAAAATTCGAATGGCGACGCTCTATTCGATTTCACCAGTTGATTTGATACCATTGAGTGCTGAGAGTATAGAGAAAGCAACCTCAACCAATCCTGGATTTGTACTCAAAATATGCGAATCACAACTCAAACGTATAATTCAGGTAAAGCAACTTCTGGAAATCAAAAACCAAGGCAATCAAATCCAGCGTACCATCATGGCGATAAATTACTTCAAACCAATTCTCGAAAAAGCGAAAATTAATGTGAGAGACATAGCCTATTTGGTAGATGTGAGTGTCGAACGTGTTATTGAAGAAGTCAGACGTATGGGATATAAGATAGGAATTGATGGTTCCATAAGTTAAGGTTTAAGGAGGAATTTCAATGATAAGAGTTATAAAAAACGCAAAAATCTTTGCTCCTAAGTATGTAGGAAAGGCAGATGTTGTCTTTGACAATAAAATCATTCACATAGGTAAAGACATTAATCCCTTTTTCTTCCCCTTCGAAGTAGAAATTTACGATGCATCTGGTTTGTTGTTATTACCTGGACTTATCGACCCACACGTGCATATAACTGGTGGAGGTGGAGAAGGCGGGTTTGAAACTAGGACCCCGGAACTGAAGATTTCAGACTGTATTAAGAACGGAATAACAACGGTTATTGGTTGTTTGGGAACAGACGGAGTTACTAGAAGTCTTGAGAATTTGTATGCAAAGGCAAAAGCCCTCGAAAATGAAGGTTTGAACACATTTATATACACAGGTTCTTACCGTGTTCCGCCTGTAACGTTTACCGGTAGTGTGATGAGAGATATGGTCTTAATCGACAAAGTTATCGGGGTTGGAGAAATAGCCATATCAGACCATCGTTCGTCTCACCCAACTTTTGAGGAGATTTTACGGATAGTAGCAGATGCACGGGTTGGTGGAATGATTTCTGGAAAACCAGGTATCGTGAATTTCCATGTAGGCGCTGGCAGAGAAGGAATTAATTACCTTTTCGAAATCATTCGAAACACGGAAATTCCGGTTCAACACCTTTATCCTACACACATGAATAGAAGCAAATGGCTCTTTGAACAAGGGCTTGAGTTTGCTTCAAAAGGTGGAGTGATAGACTTAACAGCTCTCCAACCAAAATACGATGAACCTTGCAAAGGTGAATTTAACACAGTTGATGCGATATTTAAAGCGTACGAAAATGAGTTGTTGAGAAATATAACCATTTCATCAGATGGGCAGGGGAGTCTTCCAAAGTTTGATGAAATAGGAAATTTCGTAGGACTCGATGTTGGAAGCGTTAGTTCGGTTTGGCATACGATATGCAAAGTGGTGGGGAAGGGTTTGCCTTTGGAAGAAGCGATCCAGGTTTCAACCATCAACCCAGCCAAGGTCTTTAGATTGAATAAAGGAAGAGTTGAAAGAGGCTACGATGCTGATTTTATCTTAGTGAATGAGGAAAATTTGGAAATCGTGAGCGTGGTGTCTAAAGGCGAATTTCTGATGAAAGATGGAGTATTGAAGAATTTAAACTTTGAATTTTAAGGGAATTCAGAAGAATGTTCATATATACTTTATTTTCTTCTCACAGTTAGTAGTTGAAAAGTCTTTGCAGTGATAGTATACTGGGTATTGAAAAGTACAACGAGAAAACAAAAGAATAAAGTATCAGGAGGCCAGGAGAAATGCTGGATGAATTTTTTACATTCTTGAAAACAATGGCGTTCTCACAGATGACGCTCGGAAACATTTTCATGATAGCGATAGCTGGTGTCTTGATATACGTTGCAGTTAAAAAGGATGCCGAACCTTTGCTATTGATTCCTATAGCATTTGGCATCATTCTCTCCAACATCCCGCCAGTTGCAACGGGTATTTTGAATCCGCCACAGACTTTTGCGGATGGTAGGTTTATTCCTGGAGGATTTATGTACTATATAAAAAAGGGTCTTGACCTTGGTATTTATCCACCTCTTATTTTTCTAGGAATAGGAGCACTTACAGATTTCTCGTTTATGCTTTCGTATCCAATCACGATATTCCTCGGAGGAGCTGCCCAGATTGGTATATTTGTAACATTCATGCTCGCCCGTGCTTTTGGATTTACTCTCAAACAGGCTGCATCTATAGGTATCATCGGAGGTGCCGATGGACCGACATCTATTTATATTTCTACAAAATTTGCACCGGAACTTCTCTCCATAATAGCAATTGCTGCTTATTCGTACATTGCACTTATTCCGATACTTCAGCCACCAGTTTCTAAATTACTAACAACCAGAAAAGAAAGATTAATAAGAATGAAGGCTCCTAGAAAAGTCTCAAAAACTGAAAAGATAGTCTTTTCGATAATTACGACACTTGTTACCGCATTGCTCGTTCCTCAATCGCTAACCTTAGTAGGTCCTCTCATGTTTGGCAATTTGCTTAGAGAGGTTGGGAATGTAAAAAGACTTGTCGAAGCAGCGAGTAAATATATTCTTGATACAACAACAATTTTGCTTTGCTTGTCTGTTGGGGCATCAGCAAGGGCAGATATCTTCCTAACGCCGAGGTCTCTGCTTGTTTTTAGTATGGGAGCACTTGCGTTTGTTTCAGCACTCACAAGTGGTATTTTGTTTGCAAAATTATTAAACCTTTTCTTGAAAGATAAAATCAACCCGCTTATCGGTGCTGCTGGAGTTTCAGCAGTACCGGATTCTGCAAGGGTTGCTCAAAAAATAGCGCAAGAAGAAGACCCGACTAATTTCATACTCATGCATGCCATGTCTCCCAATGTTGCAGGAGTTATTGGTTCAGCCGTAGCTGCGGGTGTTTTCTTAGCTATTTTTGGTAGGTAGTTCAAAGAGTTGAGGAGGAGGTAAGAAAATGGCAAAAAAGCAGTACAGAGTTGAGATAAAATATCAATGGTGCAAGGCATGCGGTATTTGTTATCATGTCTGTCCTACAAAAACCATTATCCAAGGAGAACTGAACAGGCCAGCAGTTCCTGATCATAGTAAATGTATTGGTTGTCTGATGTGCGAAAATTTATGTCCAGATTTTGCTATAAACATCGTAGAAGTATCTGAAGAGAGCAAGGCAGGTGTTGAAAATGCCTAAAAATCCTAGAATGGTCTTCTGGCAAGGAAACGAAGCTTGCGCATACGGTGCGATAAAAGCAGGTTGCCGTTTCTACGCAGGTTATCCAATCACTCCTTCTTCGGAGATAGCGGAGACTATGGCAAGAGAATTACCGAAAGTTGGAGGCGTATTTATCCAGATGGAAGACGAAATAGCAAGCGCTGCTGCGATAATAGGTGCCTCGCTTGCTGGAGTAAAGTCTATGACCGCAACTAGTGGTCCAGGTTTCAGTCTTATGCAAGAGGCTATAGGTTATGCGATAATGACTGAAACACCAACAGTATTTGTCAACGTAATGCGCGGTGGACCTTCAACTGGTATGCCAACCAAACCTTCGCAAAGTGACATCATGCAAGCAAGGTGGGGAACGCACGGTGACCATGCAATTATAGCACTTTATCCTTCAACAGTTGAAGAAGTTTACAAATACACCATAAAAGCGTTTAACTTAGCTGAAGAGTACAGAACTCCTGTCATACTTTTGATGGACGAAGTGCTTGGACATATGTACGAAAACTTCATCTTACCACCTGATAGCGAGATAGAAATTGTTGAGAGAATTTCTGCTCGTGAGCTTGAGGAGGAAGAACTCTTCGTTCCATTCTCTGAAAGTGAGTATGCCGAAAACCTTCCACCATCGTTAGTAGAAATGGGAAAGGCACATTTCCATGTGTCTGGTCTGGTTCACGATGAATCAGGATTTCCAATGGCAACAGCAGAAACTGCTGAGAAACTTATCAGAAGACTTGTGAATAAAATAAAGTTACACATAGACAAAATAGCCGAGTGTGAAGAGTTTATGACTGAGGATGCAGAGACGATAATAATAGCTTATGGTTCCGTTGCAAGGTCCGCAAAAGAAGCCGTGTTGATAGCAAGAAAAGAAGGAATCAAGGTGGGATTACTTAGACCGATAACGATATGGCCTATTCCGATAGAAAAAATGCGAAAAAGACTTGCTAATGCCCAAAATGTGTTGGTTGCTGAGATGAATTTGGGTCAATATGCAAGCGAAGTAGTGAAGCTAATAAAACCTGGAACAAAACTGAGATTACTTAGTAAAATCAGTGGTGAACTTATAGCACCTCACGAGATATTGAACGAACTTAATAACATGCTCCTCGAAGGCATAGACTTCTAATATAATATTTCTTTCTGGTCATCCTTGCCCAACGGCAGGATGACCTTTTTCTTTTTTGTGGTAGAATATTATTGATGTGATAAGAAAATTTGGCAGATGCAGGGAGGAATACGAAAGTGTTTGGAAAATTGAAAAAGTTATTTGATAAAAATGAGATGGAGCTTAGAAAAGCAAGGAAATTAGTTGAACGGATAAATGAGTTCGAAGCGGAAGTTCGAAAAATGCCATTTTCTCAAATGCGAGACTACGTACTTTCCAAGAAAGGAACTTTAGAAAACTTGGATGAACTTGATGAACATCTGGTAAATGTTTTTGCATTTACACGAGAGGTTGCAAGAAGAACGGTAGGAATGAGGCATTTTGATGTCCAGTTGATAGGCGGAATAGTGCTCCACAAAGGAAAGATAGCTGAAATGAAGACAGGAGAGGGTAAAACGCTTGTTGCAACCCTGCCTGTTGTTTTGAATTCGCTTATGAACAGAAACATTCATATGGTCACTGTGAATGATTATCTTGCAAAAAGAGATGCCATGTGGATGGGTCCAATATATCTGGCTCTTGGTTTAAGGGTGGGAGTCATAACTACATCAGGAAAAGCTTATGAGGTGGTCTGGAAAAATCCTGAGCTGGCCAAAAAAGGTCTTGAGGAGAATTACTGTGTTTGGCCTGAGGATTTTGACGGGGAATTTCTTCCGGACGAAGCAAAAGTTAAAAAGGCGGTTGAAGCGTTTGAGGTGGATGTCATTGAAATCAGCAAAAAAGAAGCCTACAGATGTGATGTAACCTACGGAACAAATTCAGAATTCGGATTCGACTACCTCAGGGATAACCTTGTTATCTCCTTAGAAGACAAAGTCCAAACTGGACATTTCTACGCTATCGTTGACGAAGTTGATAGCATACTTATAGACGAGGCAAGAACACCGCTGATAATCAGCGGCCCGTCGAAAAACAATGCAGCAGTCTACAAACACTTTTACCAAATTGCAAAGCGCTTGGAAAGAGATAAACACTTCAAAGTAGATGAAGAACACCGTTCAGTAATTCTTACCGACGAAGGCATATCTTATCTTGAGAAGTTACTAGGTGTTGACAATCTGTATGACCCGGCAAATGTCAACAGCATTTACCACATAATTAACTCTCTCAAAGCAATTCACCTATTCAAAAAGGATGTTGATTACATTGTTCATAACGGGCAAGTTTTGATTGTTGATGAGTTCACGGGTCGTGTTCTTCCAGGAAGGCGTTACAGTGGTGGATTGCATCAGGCAATCGAAGCAAAAGAGGGAGTTCCGATAAAAGAAGAAAGTATAACGTACGCGACTATAACTTATCAAAACTATTTCAGAATGTATGAAAAACTTGCTGGTATGACTGGAACTGCGAAGACAGAAGAAGAAGAGTTCAAAGCGATATATGGCTTAGATGTCGTAGTTATACCTACCCACAAGCCGATGATAAGAGTAGATAGAGACGATTTGATATACAGAACAACCGAAGAGAAATACAGAGCGATCGTTGAAGAGATTAAGAAAAGATACGAGAAAGGTCAGCCTGTTCTTGTTGGAACAACATCGATTGAAAAAAGTGAGAAACTCAGTGAAATGCTCAAAAAAGAGAAAATTCCTCATCAGGTTTTGAATGCAAAGTATCACGAAAAAGAAGCACAGATAATAGCACAAGCAGGTCAAAAGGGTATGGTTACAATTGCAACGAATATGGCAGGTAGAGGAACAGATATCAAACTTGGTCCCGGTGTCAAAGAGCTCGGGGGGCTGTTAGTCATAGGAACAGAAAGGCACGAAAGCCGAAGGATAGATAATCAATTACGCGGAAGGTCTGGTAGGCAAGGTGACCCTGGTGAATCAATATTCTTCCTCTCTCTCGAGGATGATTTGATGAGAATATTCGGTGGAGAAAGGCTTCAAAAAGTTATGGATATGGTCAAAATTGAACCGGGTCAGCCTATTTATCATCCATTACTGACTAAACTAATTGAGCAGGTGCAAAAGAAAGTAGAGGGCATAAACTTTGGAGTGCGTAAGTTCTTACTTGAATTGGATAGCGTTTTAGATACACAAAGACGAGCAGTTTATGGATATCGAGACTATATTTTGGAACACAACGTTGACAACTTCATGGAAGAAGCAATCGAAAACTTTGTTGAGTCAAGATTGGAAGAGTTCTGTTCAAATCCTGAGTGGGACAAAGAAGGATTGAAAGATTCGTTCGCTATTATAAAAGACTACGTAAATGTTGAAGAACTTTTAGAAAAAATTGATGACAGGGAAAAACTCAAGGTGGAATTGGTAAATCAGATAAAACAAGCATATGAAGAAAAGAAAAAAGAATTCGGCGAAGATTTCGAACATGTCGCAAAATTTATCGTGCTAAGGATAATAGACGAAAATTGGAGACAATACCTTGAAGAAGTTGAACACGTCAAAGAGTCTGTCAGACTGAGAAGTTACGGCCAAAAAGACCCCGTTCTGGAATTCAAAAAAGAGACTTATCAAATGTTCACTGAAATGATGATGCGCAGTTACGAGCTGGCAGTTTCTTACCTGCTCAACCTCAGAAGAGTTGACAACAAAGCTGAGGAAGAATCAAAGAAAGAGCTTGCAAAAGTCAGCACCATTCACGAAGAATTCAAACTCATTGATGAGAGCAAAGGAGAAAAGTCCGGCAATAGAAGACCGAAGTTGAAGATAAAAAGAAGTTAGGACTCTGTGTGCGTTCGCGAAAGACTTTTTAATGGTGGGAAGTGGAAAAAATGAGGATTGAAGGGGTTATTTTCAAGAAAGGGGAAGTACCTAAAACACTTTTCAAAATAGTTTCTGGAACAGTTCGAGAAACGCGGAATAACACTTATCATGACTTATCCAAGGGTGAATACGTAGCACTTTTAGAGTATTTACTCGGTCTTCCTTTGGAAGACGATATAATAGCTTTAGAAGAAACAGAACTTGTAGAAACGAATGTAGAGAGCGATTATGAAAATATTATTCGAAATATTGTGGCACTCAGAAAAATTATATACCAAACATCCGTAGATTTTGAAAATTTAGTCCTTGATGATTTCAACTTTGAGACAGAGAATATAGACGAATATCTAAACCAAATAGAGTCTCTTTTAACACTATCGGGGGGAGAACTACCTGAGGACAAAGAGAAGGCAATAGAACTTATAGAGAGTATGGAAGATGATAAACTGTTTACAAAAGTCAATTTGGTGAAAAAATTTGTGGAGCGGTTCCCAGAAGAACAAATCGGTGCGAAGTTTCTTATCGAAACAGCTGCAAAAGTTTACATCGTGCTAAACGATAGATATGTTGCCAAAGCTTTGCTAAAAAAAGTTTTACTTTACTATCCGCATCTTTTAGATTACAGCTACGAAGCGATAAAAACACTGGAAAGTATATATAAAGAAGAAGGAAACATAATATACAGGCGATATGGAAAAATGGCAAAAGTTTTAGAGGTGATGTTGCGTGGAAACGCTTGAATTTGAAGATGGATATAAAATAATTGAAAAGGGAAAACAAGAACCGTATGTTTACATCATAAAATCTGGAAAGGTAAAAGCCTCTTTGGGAACATACGAAGCACTCCTTTCGGAGGAGACTCCGGATGTCTTTGGTCTTGAAGCATTAATCGATGAGCCGTATACGGAAACTTGCATTGCTGTAGGAACTGTGAAGGTGATTAGGTGTGAGAAAAATGAATTCAAGGATATATATGTAAAAACAGAAGTTGGAAAGGAAGCACTCAAAAGCTTTATGAAAAGGACAGCAAAAGCCTTAGGTTGGATTTGAAGAAGCTTAAAAAAAGCTGTACAATATGAAGTGTTAATAATTAATTCAAGTCCAATTTTTTAGATTAAGTAAAGCTCTTGCGGAGGTGAACTAAACTATGCATACGAACAGGATAGACCACATAGGGATAGCTGTAAAGGATGCAAAAGAAAAACTAAGACTTTACAAGGACTTTCTTGGCTTGGAAGTTACAGAGGTAGAGGATTTGCCCGAAAGAGGCCTAAGGGTTTACTTTATAAAAGTTGGCGACACGAGAATAGAACTGTTAGAACCAATGGCCGAAAACTCCGAAATTTCTGGTTTCCTTGAAAAGAAGGGAGAAGGCATACATCACATTGCTTTCAACGTTCATGGTATCGATGAGGCAGTAGCTTTGGCAAAAGCACATGGGCTTCAGCCACTCTCAGAAGAACCAAAACCCGGAGCTGGCGGGACAAGGGTGTTGTTTTTGCATCCAAAGACAACGGGTGGAGTCTTAATTGAACTTGTTGAAGGCGAACATTAATTTCTGTGGATAAAAGGGGTGGACTAAATGGAAATGGAAGAACTTATACAGCAACTGAAGAACCTTGAGACAGAAGTTGAGTTAGGTGGAGGACAAGAGAAGATAGACAAACAACACGCTGAGGGAAAACTAACAGCTCGCGAGAGGCTCCAGTTGTTGTTTGACGAAGGAACCTTTGAAGAACTTGACAAATTCGTAAAGCATAGAAATACAATGTTTGGGCTTGATAAGATGAAATTACCTGCTGATGGTGTTGTTACTGGTATTGGAAGGGTAAATGGAAGGCCAGTAGCTGCCTTTTCGCAAGACTTTACGGTTATGGGTGGTTCGCTCGGCGAGATGCACGCGAAAAAAATAATGAAAGTGATGGATTTGGCTCTTAAGTTGGGAATCCCACTTGTTGGAATAAACGATTCAGGTGGTGCAAGGATACAGGAAGGCGTTGACTCGCTTTACGGTTATGGTGAGATATTCTTTAGAAACACGATAGCCTCTGGAGTGATACCACAAATTACGGTTATAGCGGGTCCATGTGCTGGTGGTGCAGTTTACTCACCTGCGATAACCGACTTTGTGATTATGGTTGACAAAACAGCTCAAATGTTCATTACTGGTCCAAACGTTATTAAGGCTGTTACTGGAGAAGATATATCAAAAGAAGACCTTGGAGGTGCATTGGTTCACAACACAAAGAGTGGAAATGCACATTTCTTAGCTTCAGACGATAGGCAAGCTATAGAGATGGTAAAAAGGCTCATTTCCTACATACCCCAGAACAACATGGAAGAACCTCCTTTGGAGGAGCAAATAATCGAACCAGATGCATCTGATATACAAACAGTTGTGCCTGTTGACCCAAAGAAAGGTTTCGATGTACGCGATGTTATAAGAAGAATTGTTGATGAAGGGACATTCTTTGAAGTGCACGAGCACTTTGCAAAGAGCATAGTTATTGGATTTGCAAGAATTAATGGAAAAGCAGTGGGTATTGTTGCAAACCAACCAAATTACCTTGCAGGGGTGCTTGACATAGACTCTTCTGACAAAGCAGCAAGGTTCATAAGGTTCCTCGACGCGTTCAACATACCGATTGTAACATTTGTCGATACACCGGGATATTTACCTGGAGTAAAACAGGAACACGGTGGAATAATTAGGCACGGAGCGAAGTTGCTATATGCTTACAGTGAAGCAACAGTTCCGAAAATAACGATAATCCTCAGAAAAGCGTATGGTGGAGCTTACATTGCGATGGGGAGCAAGCACCTTGGTGCAGATTTCGTGGCAGCGTGGCCAACAGCAGAAATAGCCGTCATGGGTCCCGATGGCGCAGCTAATATCATCTTTAAAAAAGAAATAGATGCTTCGGAAAATCCAGAGGAGACCAGAAAACAAAAGATAGAGGAATACAGACAACTCTTTGCCAATCCGTATGTTGCAGCATCAAGAGGATACATAGATGCCGTAATTGATCCAAGAGAAACGAGGAGTTGGATTATAAAGGCACTTGAATACAGTGCAACGAAAGTTGAATCAAGACCTAGGAAGAAACACGGAAACATACCGTTATGATTTAAGTAATTTAAAACTTTCCGAGGTGATAAACGGATGCCTATAGAAGCAACAACAGTTACGGTAGCACAAGCAACACAAACTGTTCTTGCTACACAATTGAACAATGAAACTACAATTACATTATCTCAAACAGCTCAGTCGGTAGCTCAGAGTGCTACTCCAACAGCTTTACCGATAGAGGTTACGGTTACAATTGTGGGAGTAAGCACTGTATTTCTTGTTTTCGTAATACTCTACGTAATATTCAAATTGATGGAGATTTTTGGAACAGGAAAGAACAAACGAATAAAAACCACGTCATCGAAAATGACCAGAGAGGTTATGGAGCAACAAAGCACAGGATTAATACAATCGGTTGCAAGAAAACAGGTTCAAGAAGTTATGCCAATGGGAGCAGATGAAACAGAAGAGATAGCAGCTGTTTCTGCAGCTATTTACGCCATGCTGGGAACGAATATAAAAATTAAATCTATTAGCAGAGCTTCCACGAGTGTAGCAAGAACTAAGGGGCAACGTGGTTGGGAAGAATGGAGAACATATGGATGGCGAGGTGGAAATAGATGGTGAGAAAGTTTGTTGTTAGGGTTAATGGAAAAGAATATGTTGTTGAAGTTGAAGAGCTCGGAACAGCAGCCCAGGCAATACAACAAACACAAATTATCGAACAACCAAAACCTGTTGTTCAACAACCGGTTCAGTCAGCAAATCCTACTCAACCTGAAAGCAGACCAGCAAAACAAGAAAGTGCTCCAGTTTCAACGAGTTCAGAATCTGGTGGCGGAGCTAAAGTAGTATCTCCTATGTCAGGTGTTATACTAAAAGTTCTTGTTAGTGAGGGACAAAGGGTTGAATACGGTCAAAAATTGGTGATACTTGAAGCTATGAAAATGGAAAATGATATAGTTTCGGACAAGCCAGGTATTGTGAAGAAGATATACGTAAAAGAAGGAGACAACGTAGATACCGGGCAAGTGCTTGTGGAATTAGAGTAAACATTTTCAAACGACACAACTCCAATATTTTTACCGACAAAACACTGGTGGTTACAGCCACCAGTGTTTTTATTATGCTTAAAATTATAAAGTTAGTGTATTCTCAATAAATATAAAGATAGTAGGCAATATAATACCCAAAATACCATAAGACCGGGCGCAAGCTCTAACTCACTCATCCTTACATCTTTTACTTTTCTTGAACGTACCAATAGTTGACAATCCTACTTATTACTTTTTATCAAGGTTTTATAGGTTTTCATTTGTTGTGCACAAGAAAACCCGTATAATTTGAAATGAACCTCTATATGGATAGACCGTAAATTTCTTTGGTAAGAACGAGATAAAATTTTCGGAAATACTAGCTTGCAACGTTTCTTTGTAAGGTGAGAGGTTTTTTAAAACCAGGCTCTGGGTAACATTCTTCGTATTGTCCGAAAACAAGACTATATCTGGTGCTGTTTGAATGAGTAGCAACTGGTTTTCTGTCCTCAATTCTTTTGCGCCACTTATACTAAAGTCCTGCCCGTAAGATTTTCCGATGAGCAAGACATCAATAGTTCCTGAAGGTAGAATGTACGGCACAAATACAGAGTAAAAAGTTTTTCTTTCAGGAAAGACGACAAAGTCGAAGGAATCTAGGGGAAGTTCTTCAATAATCGTTCTTAGATTTCTGGATGAAATTTGGATGCTCCCTTTTGGTATAAATGCGATGTTGCCTTTGTTCTCGATTTCCAACGTTATTATTGAACCGTAGTCACCGTATTTTTCATCAGGTTCTCTCAGAAGGTCTTTGACGGATATATCATTGATAACTAAGGACTGGTACACCGGTATATTTGTGAATCTTACAAAGAACGGCACAATATAATTCAACCTAACTTGGATTCTTCCTCCTGATACGCTTTCTTGCGTTATCTTGAGAGCGAAGACACCCGTTGCACCGGGGAAATTTTGTGGGACATTGAATTCAACTTTGATTGACTTTTGTTCATTGACTGCCAATATGAAAGACTTATCAGTAACTTGAACGTATTTTTTGAGACTGTATTTATAATCAGGGTCGTCAAATGAATAGCTCCTGCCATCAGTTATAAAGTCTATAACTTCTATCGTTATTTGCGACTCAGTAGGAATATCGTTCTTTATAAAGAACTCGTATGTAAATTGATATTTCGAAGTATCAATTTGATATATTAGGCTGGGAGATATTTCTAGTGCGAATACTAGCTTTGCCAGAAACAACACAAAAATAAGACCACCAAACTTCTTAATCATTCCACCATCCCCTTACGCGATATTTGAATCGAGTTGATTCAGAACATCTTCCTCTGAAAGAAAGACTACGTAACTTAGGTCTAATCCTAGCCTTTTAGCGAAACCAAAAATTACTTCTTCTGCTCTTTTTGTGCCTCGCTCAAGTATCAAAAAAAGTTTATCGCCTAAATCAAGAACTATATCTCCCTTTCGAACTTTGATTTCTTTAACATAGTCCTTTTTTAATGCAATCGGTATAAAATACTTCTCGCGGGTAGCTTTTTGATGTTCCAGCAATATCTTAGCTTTCAGAATCGACGAAACAATCACTTTCGGATTTTCTGTTTCAGTCTTAGAACTTACCTTGAGAAGCTCTTCGTAAAGTCTTTGACACCTAATCCGGTGTTTTCTCACCCAATCATCTTCAAAACCTTCAAGTAGCAAACCTGTATATAGTTCTGAAGCTTTTTTTGCATCAGCGTTATCAATAGCTTTCATGAACTCGCTGTAATCACTGGGAAAGTAGCTAAGATTAATAAATACATAGTCTCTCTCGTTCCTCAAATAATCGTAAGGAATTTCTAAATCTTTTCTGATATAGTAAAGTTGGGCATTCAAATTCTTTCTAGAATATTCAGGAGTGTAACCAGGCCAGAAAGTTCTCAGAAGTTCTTCGACTGAAACCTTGCTTCTACCAGAAAGCAGAATGTAAAACAAAAGCTTCAAAGCCTTTTTTGATGTGAAATCATTAAACTCATTTCCATATTTATAAACTTTCCAATCTCCGAAAAGTTTAATATAAAGCATGTTCTCACCTCTGTCGTTTTTTGATTTCTCTCAAATCTTAATGGGTTATTTAACGCTGCAAACAGTAAGAATTTCTTTGGCTACTTCCGATTCAACTAAAAGAATAATTTCAGTATCGCTAAGCAGTGAAGCCTTTTTGCTTTTAGATAGTATCTGATTTAGGATATCTGGTTCTTTGACTTTTAATTTAACAGCAGTCAAACCTTCTGAAAAATCGAAAACACTATCAGCTATAGAGAATTCACATCCTTCAGCTATAAACTTAAAAAAGGCGGAATTCGCTGCTGACAAATAAAATTCCGGTAAAATTTTCAAAAGTCTAATCTTTGTTTGAACAGGGATGTTGGGATCAAAATAAGCTTTCGAAAACACAGAGAAAACAAGAGACCTAAAAAGATTTCTGAACGAAACTATCCAAGGATTGTCCAGAAATGGTAAAAAATCTCCTTTGTAAAGTTCTAAAATTTGTGCAACAGTTTCTTGGTAATCTTGCTTTCTCGTATTAAGCGCTTCGATTTGTGACTGAATAAGGTTGATATCCACATCTAGAGAGAGTTCTATACTAACCTTTGAATGTTTCAGTAAGTTAATTCTAAAGCGACCGTTCGATTTTGTGTTTAAATTTTTTAATACTTTCCTAACATATGAGTCATCGTAAGAATCACCAGCTTCTATGACATTTAGGACCTCTTTTAACCACACCTGTTTTTTTACAATAAGAAAAGAAAAAACTGTAAGCTCAGTTTTTGAGAGCTTACAATCAGGAAGTTCGTCAATGTAAAAGTCCCCCAAAAGATGGATCAAGCGACACCACTCCCCCAATGCCTGATATAACAACTGTCACTGGATGGAATAATAACGAAAGAATACCCCTTTTCACATGATATACATTTCACATGTACCAAAGTATTCTACTCTTCATATTTTAATTTACATCGTGACAATGATTAAATATTGTTTACGTAAATTTATACGAGCTATTAATAAAGTGACACCTTTGAACATTTTCTGTAGAAATGTGTACATAAAAATATGAGAGAAGGAAAAATAGCTTAAATATCGGTTTGTATTGGCAAATTTCTAAAAAGAAAAGTAATTCTCATTTTTTCAATTTCCCAGGTTTTGAAAAGAACTGGTCCTAAAGACAAACGGGTTTGAAATTATCATTGCTCATGCTAAAATAAAAAAGGACAGTCAAAAATCAAAATATGCGGATTTCTTTTGTAGAAAGGGGAGATGGGATATGGATAAGAAAATCCGCGTTCTCATAGCCAAACCGGGTCTTGATGGGCATGACAGAGGTGCAAAAGTTGTCGCGAGAGGTTTAAGAGATGCGGGTATGGAGGTAATTTATACTGGCTTACGTCAAACCCCCGAAGAAATAGTCAAAGCGGCTATTCAGGAGGATGTAGATGTAATAGGCTTGTCGATATTATCAGGTGCACATATGAGCATATGCAAGAAGGTTTTAGAGTTGATGGAGCAGTACAACTTCCATGTACCAGTCTTTGTAGGCGGAATCATCCCTCCAGACGATGCGGAACAACTTTTAAAGATGGGAATTGCTGCCGTCTTTGGACCTGGGACCCCAATATCAGAAATTGTCAAGAAAGTTCAAGAAGTTGTTGGACAAGGAGTAGCTTGATAAATGAAGAAGAAATGGAAAGACCTTGTTAACAACCAAATTGAAAGCGTTTTATCTTTGGCAGAAAGAATAATTGTTCAGGACCAGCTTGCTCTTGCAAGGGCTATCACACTTATCGAAAGCAACCCAGAGCTCATTTTTCATGTTGAAGAAAAATACAAAGATACGCTAACTAAAAACATTTCTCACATAGTTGGTTTCACAGGCAGTCCAGGGGCGGGGAAAAGTACATTAACAGATGCTTACGTTGTTAAACTAAGGTCAGAAGGTAAAAAGGTTGGGATAATAGCCGTGGATCCTTCGAGCCCGTTCACGGGAGGAGCACTTCTTGGTGACCGTATAAGAATGAAGAGACATTTTACCGATGATAACGTCTTTATCAGAAGCATGGGCAGTCGAGGGAACGTTGGGGGATTGAATGATGCAGTTTTTGGAGTAATTACTTTGTACAAACTCTACGGGTTTGATTACATTATTATCGAGACTGTAGGCGCTGGTCAAAGTGAAGTTGATATAGCTTATGTTGCTGATACAGTCGTATTAGTCCTTTCCCCAGCTGCTGGTGATGAAATTCAGCTCATGAAGGCTGGTATTATGGAGATAGCTGACATATTTGTGATAAACAAATCGGATCTGGAAGGTGCGCATATACTTAAGGTAAACCTTGAGATGGTTTTACAGTTTTCTGAGTCTTCAAAACCCATAGTATTAACCGTTGCAACTTCTGGGAAGGGAATTGAAGAACTTCACAGAGAAATCGAGAACCATAGAATTAGATTGAAAGATACAGGAGAAATAAAAGAAAGAGCTAAGCGACGTATAAAGAAACATGCTGAAGTGATTATAAACAAAGATATTGCTGAAATTCTATCAAATCAGGATTTGACAGACTCTGCGCAAGTTTCAGAACTTGTAAGGGATGTGATTGCAAAATTTTGCCAAAAGCACTCATGCATTGGGGAGAAATCTTAAATTATGCTTCTATGTGGAAGTATTTCTGAGCTTTCTGAGATTAAGATTAACATAATAGGTGTTGGACGTGTTTCATCTTCAGTAGCAAGAAACCTTGTTGGAAAGGTAAAGTTTGGTTATGTTATATCACGTGACAAAAGTAAAGCGGAGAATTTAGCAAAAGAAGTAGGTGCTAAAGCAAAAACGTACGAGGATGATTTTTTACTTAGTGGAGTTATATTACTTGGTGTTAGCGATTCTGCTCTACCTGATGTTTGCAAGCTGATCGAAAAGAAAGTTGATAAAAACGTTGTGGCGATACACTTCAGTGGGTTTTTGTCTTCTGATATATTACCGGAAAGCTGGTTTCCTGCTTCTATGCATCCAAATTGCGCAGTTTCTAATGAATCGTATAACTTTAAAGACGTGGTATTTGGTGTTGAAGGAACAGAAAGAGGGCTCCAGATGGCAAAATACTTAGTTGAGCTTCTTGGTGGGCAGTACGTTGTAATCTCTAAGGAAAGGAAAGCCGAATATCATTTGGCAGCAGTTATCGCAAGCAATTTCCCAGTAGCTTTGGCTTATCTTTCCCAAAGGCTTTACACAGATATTGGCTTTCCTGAAGAACTCTCAAGGAAGGTTATTTCAAAACTTTTTGAAAGTGTTAGTCAAAACATAGCTTCTAAGAATTTAAAAAATGCACTCACTGGTCCTGTAAAGCGAAGAGATTGGGAGGTTGTAAAACAGGAAGGAAAAATATTCAGTGAATATTTTCCAGAATTCTTCGAACTTTATGACATACTAGTAAAGCTTCTTAAAAAGCTGAACGAGCAATAAAAAGAAGCCACCTCAGTATAGAGGTGGCTTCTTGATTGTTAATTTTGATGCTTTTTAATCTCTTCTTGCTATCAATATCATCCTTATGAGTTGCAAAACGGCCATAAGCATAGCTGCAACATAGGTCATCGCAGCTGCAGAGAGCACAGCTTTAACACCCTTAAGTTCATCAGCGGGCATTAGCAGGTTCTTTTCAAGAATTTGAAGAGCTCTTCTGCTTGCATCGAATTCGACTGGGAGTGTAATTATAGCGAAGAGAACAGCTATTGAGAAAAGTATTATTCCAAACTTTGCCAGACCAAGGGCACCGGTAACAAGCCCTATTATGAAAAACACCCAAGCAAGATTTGAAGAAAATTGAGCAACAGGTGCGATAGCATTTCTTACAACGAGTGGAGCGTATCCTTTAGCGTCTTGTATAGCATGTCCAATTTCGTGTGCTACAACACCAAGTGCGGCAATAGAATCGCTACTATATGTTGCTTGTGAGAGCCTTACAACTTTTTCCTGAGGGTCATAGTGGTCTGTTAGTGAGCCATGAATTCTCTCAATACTCACATTGTAAAGTCCAGCTGAGTCGAGGATGAACCTGGCAAGTTCGACTCCTGTCATTCCAATTCTAGACCTAACTCGAGAATACTGAGCAAACCGCGACTGAACGGTTATGGATGCCCATAAAGATAAAAGAAGAGCTGGCACTAATATTATAAACGTTGGGTCATACCAAAACATTTTACCACCTCCCATCATACATTATTATATCACAAGGCCTCATACAGAACTAGTCGCTGAAAAAATTAGAATTCCGATTTCATTCTCCAGTATTCGTCAGAAAGAATTCCCATGATTATTGCATCTATATATTGCCCCTTTAAATATCTGGCCTGTCTCATTCTTCCTTCCTGAATAAATCCACACTTTTCATATACCCTTATAGCTCTTTGGTTATTTTCAAAAACTCGGAGCCAAACCCTATTTAAGTTCAGATACTCAAAAGCATATTTTAACATCATTTGTGTAACTTCAGTTCCGATTCCTTTGTCCCAATAAGCAGGGTCGAAGATTGCTATGCCGTACTCTGCACTTCGAGCAACCCAATCAATTGCCATCAAACCTGCTGAGCCGACAAGATTGCCCCCCACTTCTATTGCAAAATTCACAGCGTTATGGGTAATGGCATTCTTTTTTATCCATTCTTCCTCTATGAATTCATTTATTGGAAAAACGCCACTGAGATAATCTTTTGTCCTTTCGTCGTTGATGAGTTCTACGAATTTCTTGGCATCGGTTACTTCGATAGGTCTTAGCGTTGCCAGTTTCCCTTCCATTCTCATTTCTTTCACCTCTGTTGAGTAGCTTTATGTTCCACATACACATTTTCAGTTATGTTGATAATCTCTCTCAATCCCAAATTCCTTATGTGCAATACTCGAATCTTTTCCTGGGCTATTTTCAACTCATCTATGTTCATGATACGAGTCACTTTCTTACCGGGATTCCCAGGCGGTTCGAAGGTTACCGAATAAAACTTCTCATAGGTTTTCCAAAATTCGTCAACGGTTCCGAAAAACTTGACTTTTCCATCTTTCAAAGCGATGATTTTATCGCACACTTCTTCCACTTCATCTTCGTCGTGTGTAACATAAAAAACTGTGCAGCCTTTCTCTTTGAATTCTTTGACCAAATCTTTCACAATTTGTTTAGTTTCGATATCCAGTCCCTCCGCCGGTTCATCCAAAAGTATGATTTTGGCATCTTTAAGCAAGCTAATAGCCAATGCGAACCTTTGTTTTTGTCCTTTTGAAAGTTTGTTCGGTTTTTTGTCTAACAGATTATCTATATTCACGTGCTTGGCTACGTCGTATATGCACTTTTGCGAATTAAAAACGGATTTGAAATATAAAAGGTTGTCCCTTAGGGTAAGCTCATGTATAAAAGTGCTCTTTTCAGATACGTAAGATATGAGTTCTCTGAATTTTTCAATATTTCCTTTTCTCTCAAACACATCCATATCGTCGTAGATTAACTTACCACTCGAAGGTTTTAGGAACGTAGCAACAACATTAAGCAGTGTGCTCTTTCCACTGCCGTTTTCACCAATGATTGCAACTACCTCTCCATCGTCTATAGTTCCGTTTATATTTTCAAGAGCCTTTTTATCTTTAAATTGGTGCGATATATCTTCAAATTTGAGCATGTATTCACCTTCAAATGCTCATGGTAACAATACGTAAAGAACGAGCTGACCAGTGTTTGTATCGATTTCTATAGAAGCATAGATGTTCTTAACTTTGAGAGGGTCAATATCGCTTTGGGTGTATTTTATAACATATGCTTTTCTGGCTTCATCGTACCGAACTTCAAATCCCGAAGGTTTTGTTGAAATATATTTTTGAGTGTAAAGGTACTCCAAAACATCTACATCTGGAGCTCTTGGTGGGTTTGGCTCTAGTGTTATCATTTGCATTACTGCTTGTTGAAGTGCACGAAAATTCCCGGCAACATTTGTTGCCTTCGCTTGTGCTACAGCATTTAAACCTACGGGAGTTGCAACTGACATCAACGCAGCGATAATTGACATAACTATGAGCAACTCAATAAGAGTAAAACCTCGCCTCAAGGCTACCTCCTTCTTTCTTGAAAACCTATGCCCTTACTGGAAGGACTATGTACATATATCCTTCAACGTTTCTTGGGTTGATTTGAAGTGGGCTAAGATTATCTACAAAATTAAATTCTACTTCTTTTTCATCAATATGTTTTATTGCTTCATTTAAGAATTTCGGATTGAAGTTTACAATTAAGTCTTCTCCATCTTTTGTCACGGGAATATTTTCAACTGCTTCACCGTAATCAGGACTCTGGCTCGATAGTTCCATGACATCATCGGAAATTTTTAATTGCACTTTTTCTGTCCCTCTTTTTGCGATAACCATAACCCGTTTCAGAGCTTCTGCAAAGTCATCAACGTTAAGTACAACCCGTGTTTTAAACGCTTTTGGAAGAACTCGTTTGTAATCTGGGAACGTCTCCTCAACGGTTCTGACTATCATCGTGACATCTCCTGCATTAAACGAGACGATTGAATGGTCGTATGTGATATTTATCGATGGTTCAGTGGTACTCGAAAGCAGCTTTTCTAGTTCTTTTACACTTTTAAGTGCTATGATGAAGTCGAATTCATTTTCTATATCAAGTTTTTGCTCAGCTAATGCGAGTCTGTAGCCATCGCTCGCAACAAGTCTTAGAAAACCACCGTGAACTTCCCAATACACGCCGTTCAGTGCCCGCATTGCGCTTTCGCTGGAAGCACAGAAACTAACCCTGTCGAGCATTTCCTCTAGTATGGAGGTATCTATACTAAATTTTATACCACTTTCATCCGTTTCTATTATCGGAAATCTTTCAACATCTAAAACCGTTGTAAGGTTATATCTTGCCTTCCCGCTTTTTACTAAAAGCTTGCCATTAGAGTATTCAAATATGACCTCGTCTTCTGGTAAGTTCTTTACGATGTCGTCAATCAAATCGGCATCAACTGCAAATGCTTCACTGCCTTCGTATTCTCCAACCTTTACTGTTGATACAACTGAAGTCTGTAAATCTGTCGCATGGATATTGATATGTCCGTTTACGGGTTTAAAGAGTAAACACTGCAAAATAGGATCAACCGTTCTCGAACCGATTGAAGAAGACGCAATAGAAATCTTTTCTTGAATTTCCGCTTTACTCACAACAAACTTGAGCATCTAATTCCCCCTTTTGTTTATTTTCTCAAAAGATTCACTATCCAATTCCTTGTTCTTCGATTAAACTTACGAAGATTTTTACAACACTTGGATCAAACTGCATACCTGCATGTTCTGTCAATTCCTTTAGGGCTACTTCTTTTGGTAATCCTTTCCTATAGGGTCTGTCACTTCTCATTGCGTCCCAAGCGTCTACTACTGCTATAATCCTTGATATCAAAGGAATATCCTCTCCGGAAAGTCCAGAAGGGTATCCCTTCCCATCCCACCGTTCATGATGATGATAAACATACTTAGCAAGTTCTCTCAATTCGGAAGATGTTGAAAGAAAGTCATGACCGTAGACAGGATGCTTTTTTATAATTTCAAATTCCTCAAGTGTCAGTTTTCCTTCTTTGTTTAGTATCGTTGAAGGTATAACTATCTTTCCAATATCGTGCACCAAAGCAGCCCAATACGTTTTTCTAATCATTTCATCAGGAAGTCCCATTCTTTCAGCAACAAGAGAAGCTAACGTTGCAACATTTTTTGAGTGTCCTTTTGTATAAGGGTCATGGTATTCCAGGATACGTATAATTGTGAGAATCATGTCTTTTTGGAACTTTCCTTGGTTTGACACATAGCTGTGAGTTGCTATAAAAGATGTAAAAAAGGAACCTAAACTTTTAATGGTATCCATTTCTTCATCCAAAAAACTACGTTTTCGCTCGAAGATAATTTTGGCTTTAAGTTCTCCTCCAATAAAAATATCCGAGACTAAAACTTGTGTTTTCTCAGAACCATTTTTTGTTAAGTTTGGAAAAAGTGCTATTAATTTTTCTTTATCGACAGTGTAAACACGTTGAGTTGCGAATGGAAGTTCCGTCTTTTTTACTCGTTTTGATACATTGTTTGGGACATCGCCGAAGACTGATACCACATTTCCGTATTCGCCATCAAAAACTATGAAATAACTTTTTTCAATTTCGTCCAGAAAACCAACCGCAACGTCATGCAAATTTTTATAGAAAGTCTCTTCCCTTTGAACGACAATGTCCCTGAGTTTCGATGAAAGGTCCTTAAATTTTTGCAGCTGCGTTGAAAGATACTTGTTCAGATTAGTTCTTTTTCTCAACTTCGATATCAGAAAAACATTTGTTGTTACCGATAATCCCAAAGCTAAGGTTACAATACTTGGAATCTCCACACTGCGACCTCCCAACAACAGACTCTACTGTGTCGAAATGGCAAAAGAATACCGAGAACTTTCCTTTTTCCTAACCACTACTTGTAACCTTCACTATCTTTACCTCTTTGTCTTTTTTTATAACCCTATCCTCGGTGTAAAGTTCTCCATCTACTATTATCAAATGTTCCTCGGGATTTAGTCCTAGTTTCTTCAATAAGTCATAACCACGCATTGATTCATCGAATTCATAAGTTTTAAACTCGTAAAAGACCTTCACAGTTTTTCGTCGCTCCTTTTTCTCTACGAAATTAAAGCTCTTCGACAATATAGACTACGTCCCCAGTTTTTAGCATTGCTGCGTTTGCTTCATCGGTATCAACATGGAATTCAAGTGCGAATTTTTCACTAACTCTGATAAGCACATCATCAAAAATTAATCTTCTGTCGCCTTTTTCAACAACAACTTTAACTATATCCTTGTCTTTTACTCCAAACTTTTCAGCGTCTGTTGTATGCATATGGATATGTCTTTTTGCAATTATCACGCCTTTCTCCTTAATTACCGAACCCTTTGGACCAACGATGACTATACCAGGTGTTCCTTCAAGGTCACCGCTATCCCTAACAGGAGGCATAATACCTAGTTTAAAGGCATCCGTGAGAGAGATTTCGACCTGCGTTTCTTTTCTCTCAGGTCCAAGCACTCTGACGTTCTCGATAGCTCCCTTTGGACCAACAATAATGACTGTTTCCTTACATGCAAACTGACCAGGTTGACCGAGGTCCTTTATTGGAGTGAGTTGATAATCTTTCCCAAAGAGTATCTCCACATCTTCCCTTGAAAGGTGAACATGTCTGTTGCTAACACCAGCAACGATAGGTATCTCTTTCTTTCTCATATAATACTCCTCCTCTCTGAAATCTCATGGTTTAATTCTCAGAATTTTGGTTAATTTTTCTTTTCGGCTTCATTAAAGCTTCTCTTGCATAAACTCTCACATTTTCAGGAACCCTTATTGTGAACTCCACAGGACCTCTTTTCACATTTATCCAACAAAGACCAGAAATAGACAACTCCTGGTTAACATTCACAACAACTTTCTCATCTTTAAATGCTATTTTTTCCACATCCATTTTACCACAAGGTGGGAATAATAGTTTTCCGAAATGCTTAGGATAATTTTGCAAGAAGTTCTGATTTTTCGTCTTGTGGAACGTAACGTTCTCTGGTGCAAAAATTTGGAATATAGGTCTTAAATTAACATCTTTCATTTCAGCTTTTATTTGGCACAATCCTCCAACGAATATAGTTTCTTCGGGGAAAGGTTTAAATGTCTTCCTGGTAACCTCACCCTTTGCCAATATTTTCGACTGACATTCCGGGTCAAAGAGGTCTATCATTCTGTCATTGACGACGATGCCAGGTGAATCGAATAACTTAAGACTACCCAATCTGTGTTCTATCAATCCTATAGTTGTTCCTGGGTAAGGCGAGATTGTCGCACTTGAGTTTGTGATAGCCTTAAGTAAAGACGATTTACCAACGTTTGTAACACCCAGGACCAAAGCACTACCTTTCAGATTTTCCAATTCTTTCTTCAGCTTGCTAATTCCAAAACCATTTTTCGTGCTTGTAATAAAAATCTCCGAACTCTTTGCAGGAATTTGTTTTTTCAACCATTCTTTCAATTGACTTCCGCTAACCGTTTTTGGTAAAGTATCAAATTTATTTGCAACGTACAACACATTGGCACCGGATAACAATTCCACAATTTCAGGTCTATACGTGCCCTCGAAATCGAACACATCGAAAATGTAGATAATATGCTTGAAATTCTTAATTGCTTTCATTATAAACTCCATTATCTCATCTTCATCTGCATCACTCACAAGCATACCGTAATGCTTGAGTTTAAAACACCTTTGACAAACTATTTCTTTTCCTTCCTCTAATCGCTTGTTGTAAACTTCATAGGGTATAAATCCTGGTTTGCCGGGATGGTCGAATTGAATTTCTGCACCACAGCCAGGACACTTTGCCATTCATTTCACCGCCTCAATTTTGATAGATTAAATAATGACTTAACTTGACAATATCTTTTCCATCCTGATTAACGCGAAACGCACATTCTTGATGTTGATTCTGTTTACTCTGGTTCCTACGTATCCAAGTCTTTTGTATAGTTCAATAGCCTGAATATTTGTATTCTCAACATCTAAACATATTTTTTTGAAACCTTTTTGCTTGGCGACCTCTTCAGCAAAGAGCATCAGTTTTCGGCCATACCCCATACCTCGGTAATTCTTATCAACAGCAACATTTGAAACATAAAATTCATCGTTTTGAATTTTATTTCGTCGCCAGACAAGTCGGAATATAGGAAGTCTTCTAAAAAACTCAAAACCCATCAGCTGAAAAAGCGCAAACGCAGTCTTCAAAGCACGCTTTCTGATAGTTTTTCCGTCGAACATAACGATTATTCCCACAACTTTTCCTTCGTCAATTTCAAGAACATAGGCACTGTCGAAAGAAAAGACTGTTCCTGGAGTTTTGACCAACCTACCAAGTATCAATTTCACATAAGGACCAAAAAGCAACGGCAGAAACGAACGCCCGGTTTCAAGAATTAAACTTGCAACAACATCAGCATCAAAAATCTCTGCCTTCCTTATGATTTCCAACAAAATCACCTCGTTTGCCAACTGAGAAAAAACAAGAATCAAAAGAGAAATAAAAGCCATATCATCAAGATTATACCATACATCGCTAATTGAGTGAAGCAAGGAAGAAACTTACTGCTTCTAAAGAGAGAATAGTTATGAAAAACGTAGAAAATATTAGAAAATAAAAGCAATGATAAGAAATTCTTCAAAAAGAAAATACCTTCTACATTTGTTGCGAATTTCTTGGTTTGGATTTCGAGATGAAAAAGTGGTACATTTCTGATGTAATCGATTACAGTAATCGATTACATTAAAAAATCTCATGAGACTTTTAAGAAGGTGAGTGAATGACTGTAAAGGAAATTGCCAACTTGTGTGGAGTCTCAGTTGCAACTGTATCAAGGGTTTTCAACGAACCAGAAAAGGTGAAGCCAGAGACTAGAGAAAGGGTTTTGAAGATAGCTCAAAAATACGGATACATGCCACATGCTATAGCGAAATCATTAAGAACCAAAAGGACAGGTGTCTATTCTCTCACTGTTATGAGTGATGTTGAACGTGTTTTTGAAGATTCATATGTTTCCAAGTTCTTGCGGGGTGCGGTAAGATATTTCTCATCAAAAGGGCTTAAGCTTATTATAGATGTGTTTACCAAAGGTGACATTACAAGTTACTATAAAACCTTGGTTTCGTCAAAGCTCATTGACGGATATATACTTATGGACATAAAAGATGACGATATAAGGGTTGAGCTGCTCAACAAGTTAGGTGTTCCCTTTGTTTGTGTTGGGCGGAACAACAAAAACAACTTTATTTATGTTGATACGGATAACTATACTGGAGGACGTCAAGCGGGAGAACACTTAAAAGAAATTGGGTGCACCAGAGTTCTTTTTATAGGCGGTGATGACTCGCTACCATTTGAAAAAGAACGTTTTAGAGGGTTTATTGATGGTTTGAGCGGTTTTGGAGGAAAGGTATATAAGGCTTTCGCGAATTATGATGAGAAAAATGTAAGAGAGATTGTTGAGAAGTATTTAAATGAAGTTGATGGAATCTTTTGTACTTCAGATGTTATGGCATACGCTGCTCTAAGGGTTTGCGAAAAAAAGGGCATCGACATTCCTTTAATAGGATTTGACAACATTTTACTTTCCGAAATCGCTAATATAACAACCATTGACCAGAATATTCATTTGGTAGGGGAAAAAGTTGCGCACAAAGTTCACCAATTGGTTTTAGGTGAGCAAGTGGAATCCGAAATTATCAGTACGCATTTAGTCGTGAGAGGAACTAAAAAGTTCCTCAACTCTACAAAAGGAGGTCGGTTTGTATGAAAAGAGTTTTGGTAATTTTTTTGGCGGTTGTTTTGACGGTGGGACTTTTTGCGGTAACGAAGATCACTATTTCAGGTTGGCCCGGCAACCCCATTGAAGAGGGAGCCATTAAGAAAGCAGTTGATACGTTTAACAGCACGATAGGCAAGCAGAAAGGTATAGAAGTTGTTTGGGAACCTATCGCTGGAGACTACAAACAAGTGCTTATGACAAGACTCTCTGGAGGAACTGGTCCTGATATTTTCTATGTTGACGTTTACGTATTCGAAGAACTTGCAAGAGCAAACGTTCTCCTGGCACTTGACACGTATGTTAAAAGAGACAATTTCGACCTCGATGATTTTTATCCATCGCTTGTTAATGCATTCAGATTCCGGAATAGACTTTATGGTATTGCCAAAGACTTCTCCACACTTGCGGTTTGGTTTAACAAAGAGATATTTGACAAATACAAAGTCCCACATCTCACTAACGATGAGACATGGGACTCTTTCCTCAAAAAACTTCAGCAGCTTAAAGCAGCAGGTTTTGAAACCCCTCTGGCGCTGGCACCAGATTTCAACAGGGTCATACCATTTATTATAAGCTTTGGTGGAAGACTTGTAAAGCCAGACCTTTCGACAGCTCTTGGTGAGCCAAATTCCAAAAAAGCTCTCCAATTCTATATAGATTTAGTTACAAAGTACAAAGTTGCAAAAGAACCATCGGCACTTGGTTCCGGTTGGCTTGGTGAAGCTATTGCAACGGAAAAATGTGCAGTTGTTATGTCTGGTCCTTGGACAATAGGCTTTATGAAAGGTTCGTTCCCAGATACATTTAAAAAGATGGGTATTGTTGAAATGCCAAAGGGTATAAAGAAAGCAACAATGATATACACAGTTGCTTGGTCTATCAATAGAGCGACACCAAACAAAGATGCAGCATGGGAAGTCTTGAAATTCCTAGTTACTGAGGGTCAGCAAATCTTCGTTGAAGGTGCAGGAGTTCTCGCTTCAAGAAAATCCATAGCTGCAAAAGACACAGATCCCATAAAGAAGGTCTTCTATAAAGGAGCAGAGTATGGCGTACCTTGGAAAGTTCCAACGCCGACAGGTTTGTTTGCAACTGCTAACGACCAGATTAACTCTTTGCTGAAGGACCTCTTCTACGAAAAACTCAGTGTTGATGAGGCAATAGAGATCATCGAGACAAATTACAATAAATGGATAGGAAAGGAAAAGTAATTAGTTGCAGGAGCAAGAGGGAGGCGCTCGCCTCCCTTTTATTAGACAGGAGGAATAAGCTATGAAGTACAAAACAAAAGAGGCGATAGTAGGTTACCTCTTTGCAACACCAATAATATTGACAGTTTTAGTCTTCACTATTTATCCGATAATTGCTGCATTTTACTATAGCCTAACAGATTACCAGCCACTTGAGGCTCGGAAATACACCTACGTAATTAGCCCTTATGATGCCTTGGAAATTCATACGGGGATTTTGAGAGAAGAAGCGAAAAATTATACCATAGACGAAATGTTAGAATACTTCGATCCAGTAAGTTTTGTCGAGGTTGACGTTGGCGTAAAACTTAGTGACGAGGAGAAAAAACTTGTAAAAGAATACTTTGACTCTTTAAATTTATTGAATGACTACAGAGAAAAAAAGTTGCCTAATGAAATCAAAATCGCAGATTTCATGAAAAAATATATGAACAAACACGGTGACAGGTTTATAAAATATATACCAAAGTTCGTGGGATTAAAAAACTTCAGAGACATGTTCAAGGATATGTATTTTTACACGTCATTCTGGAATGCTTTTCTTTATTCAATTATTGTTGTACCTATTCAAACACTTTTGGCTGTAATCTTGGCAGTAGCAGCAAATTCGAAGATAAAGGCAGTTAACTTTTTCAAATCCGTTTTTTTCTTGCCAGCAATAACCTCTTCTGCGGCATTGTCAATGATATTTTGGCTTATTTACTCAAAACCTGGAGTTTTAAATAAGATTCTTGTTGCTCTTTTCGGTAGGTTCGGATTTCAACCTATAGATTATTTAAACGAACCACGAATTGCACTTTTTGCGATAATGGCAATGAATATATGGTCTACAGCGGGTTATTTCATGGTCACGTTTTTAGCTGGTCTTCAAGATATTCCATCAAGCATCTACGAAGCAGCAAGGATAGATGGGGCAAACGGCTGGCAAATCTTCTGGAAGATAACTTTACCTTTGCTTAGGCCACAGATAGTTTTTGTTTCAATCATGGGAACAATAGGTTGTATGCAAGTATTTGACCAAATTTACTTCCTTATCAGGAACTTAAGAAATATAACAATATCTTTTTACATATATAAAAACGCCTTCGAATACGGAAAAATGGGTTATGCTTCGGCTCTCGCTATAGTTCTCTTTAGTGTAATTCTTGTGCTGTCATTGGTTCAGAGAAAGATAATAAGGGAAGAGTACTGAGAATTAGGTGGTGAAGCTAAATGGAAGGTTCTGTAAGAAGCGTTTCAAAAATCTCTGTGGTTATATCATATATTATCTTAATAGGATATACAATTGCTACGCTTTTTCCTTTTACCTGGGCGGTGTTAATTTCCCTCACTCCCATAACATACACGGACGCTCAAGGAATTGAGAAAGGCGTAAATATATTTGATTGGCCACCAAGGCTACGCTTATTTCCAAAACCTTCCGCGTTCGGAGTTCCTCTGACATTTCAGAACTTCAAATTGATTTTTGAAGTTGTACCTTTATATAAAAGATGGCTTATGAATACCATTATCTACGCTGGATTGCTAACTGTTGGAAATATTATCCTGAACTCACTGGGGGGCTACGCTTTTGCAAGACTAAACTTCCCTCTCAAGAACTTTTGGTTCACTATGTTTCTTGCAACAATGATGGTACCTGGTCAAGTAACGTTGATACCTCAATACAATCTTCTTGTTAAGTATGGCTTAGTTAATACATATACTGGTCTGTTTTTACCAAAATTAACAAATGTGTTTGGGTTGTTTTTGATGCGTCAGTTCTTTTTGAATTTTCCAAAGGAGCTTGAAGAAGCTGCACGAATAGATGGTTCTGGTATTTTAAAAACATACTTTAAAATAGTCCTCCCAAATGCGCTTCCAGCAGTCAGTGCACTTGCTATATACACTTTCTTAGGAGCCTGGAATGACTTTCAGTGGCCATTGATAATTTTGAGTAACAAGGAGATGTACACACTAACCTTGGGTCTTAATTTCTTTAAAACTTCCTACTATACTTACTGGCAGTACATGATGGCTGCATCCATTTTCATGACAATACCGATGATTATTATATTCTTGTCTTTCCAGCGCTACTTTATCGAAACAGGAAAAGCTGTGGCAGTCAAAGGTTAAAATATTTGTGAGAAGGAGGACGCTCGATGAGGTCGAAAGCTTGTATCTTTGACCTTGATGGGGTCATAGTTGATACGGCAAAGTACCATTATCTTGCTTGGAGGAGATTGGCAAATGAGCTTGGATTTGACTTTACGGAAAAAGAAAACGAACGCTTAAAGGGTGTGAGTCGTATGGAATCCCTGGAAATTCTCTTGTCAATTGGTGGTATAAAGCTCGAAGACGAGAATTTAAAGTTACAATTAGCTGAGAAAAAGAATAAGTGGTATGTTGAGTACATAAACCAAATGACCAAAGATGAAATTCTGCCTGGTGTTATGGAATTCTTAGAGCTTCTTAAGAATGCGGGAATAAAAATAGCAATAGGTTCTGCAAGCAAAAATACAATGACAATACTCGAACGCATAGGCCTTGAAAACTTTTTTGATGCAATAATAGATGGAACGAAAATTTCTAGGGCTAAACCTGACCCTGAGGTGTTTTTGAAGGCAGCTGAAGAGCTGTGTGTTAGACCCGAGGAATGCTGCGTCTTTGAAGATGCTGTTGCAGGTATTCAGGCAGCAAAATCTGCTGGTATGAAAGTCATAGGCGTAGGAGATCCAGCAATTTTAAAAGATGCGGATAAAGTTATACAATCCTTTAAAGGTCAGACATTGGAGCTTATAGAATTCTAATAATTTATTACGTGGAGGGAGAAGGTGTGTGGAGTGTTGAACGTAGAGAGTACCTTCCTGCAGAAAATCTAGTGTATGAAACTTTATTCACATTGGCGAATGGTTATCTAAGCTTACGTGGTCGGGAAGAGTTTTCAAATTTGACGATGAAAGGTACCTACTTAGCTGGTGTATTTGACAAGTATTTGGCTCAGGTAACGGAACTTGTAAACTTACCTGACCCACTGGGGTTCAAAATTTACCTGGATAATAAAGAACTTAATCTTGATTACTTGGCTCTGACAAAGTACTATCGCTCCCTAGATATGAAACACGGTATACTTAATTCATTGTACGAATTCAACGTTGAGGGTAAGATTGTAAAAATAGAGTCTAGAAGATTTGTAAGCCGTCCACACGTCCATCGATTTGGGATACAGTATACAATAACACCTGTGAATTTTTCCGGGAAGATTATCGTCGAGAACAGTATCGATACAACAACCTACAACGGGTTCTTAGATCCTTACAATAAAATACAACATTACAAAGTTCTTAAAGTAGAAGACTTAAAACCTGGAATAAGTGTGTCTGTAAAAACTCACGACAAAGGTCACGTTATAGTCTTAGCAACCGCCATATTAGCTAAAAATAAACAAGGAGAGAATGTACTTAAGTACCGTAAATTTAGGCAAATTGGAGATATACCCCAAGAAGGTTATACAGTCTTTTTGACAGAAGGTCAACAAGTTGTTATAGAGAAATACGGAGCAGTATACACATCAAGGGAGTCAGAATCGGAAAAACTCAATGTCAACGACGTTGTTGACTTCGTTAGGGAAAAAACAATCAACGAACTGAACAGTTTTATCAGAGATGGTTTTGATTCAGAACTTAAGGCACATGCTGAGCATATGGAGTCTGTTTGGAAGACCATGGATATAATTATAGCGGGCGATGAAATAGCACAACAAGGGATTAGGTTTAACCTCTTTCACTTGTACGCCTGTGCACCAGATGACCCATGTGTAAGTATAGGAGCAAGAGGTTTGCACGGAGAGGGATATAAGGGTCATGTATTTTGGGACACAGAGATTTTCATGTTCCCGTTCTTTTTGTATACCTTCCCGCAGTATGCTAAAAACCTTCTCCTTTACAGGTACAACACCCTTGATGGTGCGAGAAGAAACGCACAAATGAATGGGTATAAAGGTGCACAGTTCCCATGGGAATCGGCTGACGATGGCTTGGAAGTCACACCAAAGTGGGGTGAAGACTATCTTGGTAATCCTGTGAGAATCTGGACAGGTGATGAGGAATTTCATATTAATGCTGACATTGCAGTTGCTTTGGTTCATTATCACTCAGCCACGGGCGATGACCAGTTCATGGTAGATTACGGCGTTGAAATGCTTCTTGAGACCGGACGCTTCTGGGCATCAAGACTTGAATACAATGAAAGTAAGGATAGATACGAAATCCGGAGGGTAATCGGACCAGATGAGTTTCACGAACATGTTGATAATAACGTCTACACTAATTACCTTGCCAAGTGGAACTTGGAAAAAGCTGTAGAATACTACAAGTGGCTTGCAGAAAAAGCTCCTTTAAAACTTGAAAAGTTAAAAACCATGTTAGGACTTACTGAAAATGAGGTTTATAGTTGGAAAACCTTAGCTGAAAAAATCTACATTCCAAGAAAAGAAGGAGAGAAACTGATAGAACAATTCGAAGGCTACTTTAATTTGAAGGATTATGAAATTACCGAAAGGGATGAAAACGGGCTTCCAAAATGGCCGAAAGGTCTAGATTTGACCAAATTGGGTGAAACGAAGCTGATAAAACAACCGGATGTTGTAATGCTGATGCTTGTTTTACCTGAGGAATTCACGGAAGAGGAAATGAAAGTAAACTATGAGTACTATGAGAAAAGAACAATGCATAAATCTTCTTTGAGCCCTTCTATGTATTCAATCATGGGATTGAAGGTAGGCGACTCTCACAATGCATACAAATACTTTATGAGAACATTGTTAGTTGATTTAGAGGACAACCAGGGTAACACGAACAATGGATTCCATGCGGCGAGTGCTGGAGGAGCATGGCAATGTGTCGTCTATGGTTTCGGTGGAGTGACTCTAGAAAGCGATAAACTATTAAACTTTTCACCTTGGCTTCCAGAAAAGTGGCAAAGTGTAAACTTCAAAATTAACTATCGTGGTATACCTTTAGATGTTCTTATAAAAAAAGACAGCATACAAATTACTTCTCCATCAGAAGTTGAGGTCAAAATTAAAGGAGAGAGAAAGATTGTAAAACCTGGCAAGAACATCTTTAGATTGTGATCTACTTTCTGAAAACCAAAGGGCTACCGAGAGGTAGCCCTTTTATTTAAAACTCAAAAAATTATCGTTTGATACTATTCATATACCTTACTTCGCCACTACTTTTTAGAGGAATTGTCTTGTAGTTCAGATTGTGCTGTGCGATAATTCGTCTTATTGTTCTTGTTCTTGACCTCATTACTATTGACTCAGTGATTGCTGTGTTTTTGTAGAACCTAACGCCTCTGAGCATATCTCCGTCTGTAACTCCAGTAGCTGCGAATATCACATTGTCAGATTTGATAAGGTCATCAGTCTTGTAAACTTTTTCCAAGTCATATCCTTGTTCCACGAGCCTTGTTCTTTCTTCTTCATCGATAGGCCAAAGTTTTACTTGAATCTCTCCACCAAGAGATTTCAAAGCAGCAGCAGCCAACAAAGCTTCAGGCGAACCACCTATTCCGATATAGATATTCACGTTACTTTCTGGAAGTGCCGTTGCAATTGCCGCCGCTATGTCACCATCGCTTATCAACTTTATCCTTGCTCCGACTCTTCTTATCTCATCTATTATCTCTCTGTGTCTGTCCCTATTCAGAACAACACATGTGAGTTCTGAGATGTCCATTCCTAAAATTGCTGCAGCAACTCTTAAATTTTCCCTTATAGATGCATTAATATCCAACTTTCCAGCAAGCTCAGGACCAACGGCGAGTTTGTATGAGTAATACGTTGGAAGATACTCAATACCTCCCCTTTCCGTTGCTGCGATAACACTTATCGCATTAGGCAATCCGAATGCAACGAGCCTTGTTCCGTCAACAGGGTCAACTGCGATATCGAGTTCAGGGTCATCTTCTGACCATCTTCCGACTTGCTCACCAATGTAAAGCATAGGTGCTTTGTCCTTTTCACCCTCGCCAAGCACAACAGTTCCTCTCATCTCGATGTAGTCTAACATGCCACGCATCGCATCAGAAGCCATTTTGTCAACCATTTCTTTATCGCCACGCCCGAGGTATCTACTTGCCATCAACGCTGCAGCCTCGGTTACCCTAACAAGTTCTAATGTAATTTCCTTTTCCATACCGTCCCCCCCTCTTTTGATTCGGACTATAAAATTGTAGCACCATGTTAGCGAAATAGGTAATTGTTACAATATAATGCATACAAGAACATACCAATCCTTACAAAAGCATAATGAAAAATTTTACATAAACCGGTTAAAAAAAGCTATTTTTGGGTGGAAAATAGCGGGAGAGAAGATTATTTGGAGGAAGTTATCAATGTACTTTGAAATCCTTGAGAATTTCAATGTTTAGGTCAATTATCGTAACCTGGTTCCGATAGGCCACCTTTGAAAAATAAAAACCGTCGGAGTTCCTTGTGAGGGGAATAGGCGCGGTTATAACTGTTTCTTGGAAAGGTTCACCAGGTACAACGCAATAAAATGGGAACATCTGACTAATCATCCATGCAACTTTCTTATCTACAGTAACGATAACTTTTGTCCCGTGTTTTTCAAGTGTTCTCAACTTTTGAACATCAAAGTTAGATACAAAATTAGCAATGTTGCCATGTTTAAAAATCAACACTCCATTTTTATCCAAAAAGACAACGTTCTTTTTCAAAAGCTTTTTCAAAAACTTTAGTTCATATTGCGTTATGTTTCTTGCTATAAGCACATCTGCTGTATTAACTTCCAGCGAGAATTCTTTTAGAACCGATTGCAAACCTCGTCCGTCGTAATGAATAATGGAAAGTGTAAGAGTTTGACTACTTTTCTTACCAAAAATTTTCGAAAGGTTCTTTACCTTTCTAAAAGCATTCATTAGCGAATCGAAAAAGTTCATTATTAATTCCCGCAGTCTATTCATCACTTTTGTCCCCTGCATCTTTGTTGAAACATAATTTACTTGCTCAGAACAACAATTCTGCCAAGGGTGTATTTCCTGGCTTGAAGCAACGATAACGGACGTCTATCGACCTTGTTTTGGTGTATCCCATCTGACATTTCTGCAGCATCCCAGACCCAGATGTTACCGTATCTGTCAAATTTTTCAAAGATAACAACGTGGTCATATACAGTATCTTCATTCATATCGAAAAAAATTAAATCTCCCTTTTTCAAGCTCTTGAGGTCTGAGATGGGTTTAGTGTTGTATTTATACAAGTTGTCTGCAGTAACGTCAAAAACAAGAGATTTTTGATAAACAAATTGATTGTGACCAAGCATTCTAAGTAGATAGATTACCAAACCGCTACAGTCAAATCCGAAGATGTTTGCCCCACCCCAAACATACGGTAATCCTTGCAATCTTTTCAGTTCGGAAAACATCTTTTCTATCTCTGCTCCAGACAACTCATGCATCTGGAAGGCAAAGTTTGTCGATAGAAACGTTAGAGAAATAATGAGAATAAAAAGAACTGCGAATTTTCTAAGACGCTTTATCGAGTTCATACAATTATCCTCCCAAAATGATATCGGTTTTCCTGGTCCATTATATCATAATACCACACACATTTCATGTTGAAAAATATGCTTGTGTGGTATAATCTAAAGTAAGTGAATTTTTCGAATAAAAATGAGAGAAGGAGGTTTGTGATGATGGAATGGGTATACATAAAGGACTTGAAGGATTGCATTGATAAAGAAGTTGAACTGCGAGGTTGGGTTAGGAGAAAAAGGTCCAGTGGAAAGATAATGTTCATAGAATTTCGTGATGGAACAGGCTTTGTTCAAGTTGTTGTAGAAAAAAGTACAGTCGGGGATGAGAACTTTGAGAAGGCTGACAAGCTCAGATTAGAATCCTCACTTATAGTTAGGGGTAAGGTAAGGAAAGACGAAAGAGCACCAAGTGGAGTAGAAATCCTAGCCACGGAAGTTACTCCCGTTCAAATTCCTACAGAAGATTTTCCAATCCAAAAACCAGACCACAGTATCGATTACCTCATGGAGCATCGCCATCTTTGGCTCAGAGCAAAACGTCAATTCCACATCATGAGAATAAGGGATGCTGTAATCAAGGCAATAAGGAAATTCTACTGGGAAAGAGACTTCATACAGATAGACACCCCTATCTTTACAGGTGCTATCGGTGAAACAGCAGGTAACCTATTTGAAGTAGATTACTTTGACTATGGAAAAGTTTACCTTACACAAACTGGTCAACTTTATCTAGAAGCTGCATGTATGGCTTTTGGTAAAGTTTACAACCTTGGTCCAACCTTCAGGGCGGAGAAATCAAAAACAAGAAGACACCTTATTGAATTCTGGATGAACGAAGCAGAGGTTGCATATTACGAACATGAAGATAACGTAAGATTGCAAGAAGACTTGGTTTACTACATCGTCCAATATGTGCTAAATAACGCATACGATGACCTTGTTGCTATCGGGAGGGATGTATCCAAACTTGAAAAGGTCCAAAAGCCATTCCCAAGGATGACTTACACAGAAGCTGTTAAATTCCTCCAAAAACAAGGTTTCGATATCAAGTGGGGAGACGACTTTGGCGGAGATGAAGAAACTGTTTTGGCGAAACAATTCGACAGCCCTTTGTTTGTGACCCATTATCCAAGACAGGCAAAAGCATTCTATATGCAACCTGACCCAGAGAACCCGGAAGTTGTCCTCTGTGATGACTTGCTCGCTCCGGAAGGATACGGTGAGATAATCGGTGCATCCCAACGTATCCACGATTACGATTTATTAGTTGAGAGACTCAAAGAAAATAACCTTCCAGTTGAAAAATACGACTGGTATCTTGACCTGAGAAAATTTGGTTCAGTTCCACACAGTGGATTTGGGCTCGGTGTGGAAAGAACGATAGCTTGGATAGCAGGCTTAGAACACATAAGAGAAGCTATACCATTTGCCAGAACACTTTACAGAGTGCACCCATAATTTGATAGTTTTAACAAGTTCAAAAATTCCAAGTTTGCAAGAAACAAAAAATGGGAGGCTCCTTGCCTCCCGTTTTGTAAAAAAGTTCATACTGAGGTGAATAAAAAATGATATGGTGGGTGCTTGTAGTATTTTTTAGTGGCTTTTTCTTGGGAAGATTTATAAAGACTGAATGGATAGGAAAATACAAGGTTATCCTAGTGTTGACCATGCTATTATTATTTTCACTTGGTTTAGAAATTGGAAGTAACGACGAACTTTTTGGGAAAATTGATACAATCCTGCTCTACGGACTTTTGATAGCACTTGCTGGAAGTTTGGGGAGCTTCATCTTCGGCTTTTTCCTTGAAAAGACATTCGGAAATACAAAACCAAAAAGTGCTGAAAAACGATGAAAAGACTTCAACCATGTGGGAGGAAAAATAAATGGCGGTCTTATTTCTAATTGGTTCTGTTTTACTTGGATTACTTATTGGTAGAATAGCGCATTTTCAACTTCCAGACGGGTCTGTTGAAGTAGTTTTGTATCTTCTTGTTGCACTCGTTGGTTTGGATTTAAGTAAGGAGAAGATAGAAAAAAGATTCTTTAAGGATATTGTTCTTGTAATACTTTCAACAATCTTAGGGACGCTTCTTTTTGCGTTTATACTCTCGCTTTTCATTCCTCTCAAAAAACTTGAAACACTTCTTGCGGCATCGGGCTTTGGCTGGTATAGCCTTTCGGCAATACTGATATCAAGCAGTTATAGTGCTTACATTGGTAGCATCTCATTTTTTGCGAATGTTTTGCGAGAACTTATAGCCATAGTTATCTCCCCATTTGCACTAAAACACTCGCACTATGGAACGATATCTGTTGCTGGCGCGACGTCTATGGACACACTCCTTGGAATTATTGCAATGTATAGCGATAGAGAAACAGCTTTAGTCTCCTTTGGACACGGTTTCATCGTTTCTTTATTAGTGCCAGTTTTTGTCAATTTCTTTTTGAAGTTGCTAAGCTAAGCGTTTTTTGATATTTTCAACATACTGTATATACTTTTCAATGTTGAACTTTCTTTTGCACCCTTCGTAACTCATATACCTAACCATCCCGAGGATAGGTCTTTCAGCCCAAGGCCTATCGTGAACACCGCCGATTGCCCAGGCAATTCCTGCGTATCCGTTAGGGTCCCTACCGTCGAGTTCGTACTTGTCGTTGAGATATATTGCGGATTTCAAAGCATCTTCTGGCGAGCTTGTCCATTCAAGTATCTTCTTTGCCCAATACATTCTCAAAAATCCATGCATCTTTCCTTTCTTCACCATTTCCAACTGCGCTGCGTTCCATAAATTATCGTGTGTTTTTGCTTGTTCAAGTTCGTCAATGGAATATACATACTCGCGTTTATCGTTCCTATGCACGTTCAGAGATTTCTTCGCCCATTCAGGGAATCCATTGAACGAATCGTAATTTTCGTTGTACAAACAAAAATTATCGGCAAGTTCTCTGCGAACTATGAGCTCTTCTAAAAAATCTGCAACACTTTCTGGATAATTACGTTCGTATTTTATTATTTCCAGGGCTACACGTTGTGGAGCAATCTGTCCAAAGTGTAGATAAGGTGAAAGATTCGATGTTGCATCCTTTGTAGGGTCGTTTCGAAGGTCCTTGTACAGCTTCAATTTCTTTCTTGAAAACTCTTCAAGCAGTCTCATACTTTCGACAAATCCAGGTTTCAACCAATTCACAGGTGCAACAGATTTATCTACATTCAACTTTTTCAAAATCTCATCAAAATTATTGAACACAGATAATTTTTCAAACTCCAAATTGGATGCTGGCATCTTCTTAGGAGCTGGGAAAGAAGTTAGAAACTCTTGCAGATACCTTTTTATCTTGGGCCTTAATGTGTAAGCTCCGTACTCTTGTTTTTGAGAAACGAAGAAGGCAGGAACAATATTGTGAGCATCGACTTCGTACACAGTAATATTCAAAACTCGAATTAGGTTAGCTTTCCAATTTTTTACTATCTTCAGAGGGTTAAAATCAGTTACTAAAGCGCAGGCGTTAACCTCTTTTATCAATTTGTAAATCTCTCTAACCGGTTCTCCAAAGGTAAAAATCAAAGGAACATTTAACTCTTCTAGAAAAGCCATTGTTTCGAAAAGACCATGGAGCATGAAATCGTAGTGCCTAAGAGGAGCATTGAGGAAAGATGGCACGATGTTGAAAACCACTAACAATCCGACGTTATTTCTTAAAGCTAATTGCTGAGCGTATAACATAGCCCAATTGTCAAAAGCTCTTTGGTCTCTTTGCATCCAATAAACGACAGGACCTTTAATTAGTGAAGACTGCTTTTCTACTTCTTTTAAAACACGAATTCTTCTAGAGTCACAGAAGATTTCTGTGTTCATAACCTTTTCACTTCCTGCTCAAAAAATAATTTACAACCTCCGAAAATTTTTGAAAGTCATCTATAATATACAGGTTTGACTTCACTTTCAAATCCGAAGCGCCGAATCCTTCAACACATCTGAAATGTGATTGGAAGGTTAAGGAAATCTTTTCTTCCATCCGTTCTTTTGAAGGAATCAATATCGCAAAAAGTGGTTTTCCATAGCAAGTTAAATAGTCTATATGCCATCGAAGACGTTTATTTGCTGAAAAATGTCTTTCCACTCTTTTTTCAAGATTACCCATACCTGAGCCAATGTAAGCATATGTGCTTGGATTTAACTCCCAACGATTTCTACCCAAGTTTAGTTCAACGGGGGTATCAAGTGTTAGAACAAAGATATATGCTCCTTTCACAGAGTATCTTACCCCTCTTCGCTTTTCTGAACAGATTTCGGTATAGGTACGAGTAACATACCATCCGAAACATTACCAAACACAAGACAATCTTCATTTGTTGGAAGAAAAACTGTCAGAGCACAGATTAGAGCATCATCGAAATCTTCCCTCTCTTTGAGTGACCTAAAAGAAATTTTTGGCGAGTCAATGTACTGAGAAATCTTTTCTTCGATTATTTTCAATTTTGTCATCTTTTCTTTCTTACTGGACCGTTTGTAGCTAAACAATCTTCCAAAAAATAAAGCTGCCAAAGTAGCGTGGGGATACACTTCAAAGATATTGTGGTTTTCAAAACGAAAACCGATTTTGTTTAACTCCTTGTACAGCGTTGTTGGGAAAAATGATTTGTATAAACTATTATTTACAGGGTATAGTGAGATTTTGATAGGATAGTTTCTAATAAACTCAAGCTCATTTTTTCTGTGTCCATAGATGTTCGTTATTACCAAAGGTGCATCGACACCTACCACAGAAGGCTTTTCCAAAGACGAGAGAACGTTCACTATTTCTTTAACATCTTTTGTATAGATGTATCTTTGTAATTCGAGCTTTTTTGTTTGTTCATTTAGCTTTACTACAGCGACTGCTGAAGGCTTTCCCCCGGTCCATGAAGGGTCTATACCCACAAAATAGTGAAATTCTTCTTCATATCTGAACAAAACCATGCCAACCACCCTCACTGTAACCTCCAACACTTATATCATAGCACAAATTATACCATTTTACTCTATTTCAAAACGCCTGAGGAATAGGCATATGTTCGTATTGTGTAACACAGATTAGAGCAAATCCGTTACTGTAATGGACTTTACAGTTAACACAAGGCATAGTAAAATGGCATTCGCCGTCCGAAAAAAGGACGAAGCAGACA
>NZ_DBOLZL010000009.1:0-68921 GCF_059913585.1 Fervidobacterium sp. | reverse complement strand
CTTTTACTTGACCCATGTCACGATACTTTGAGACATGCCAGCAAAGGATATAGTTAGTATCGTGGTCAACTAATAACCAGACATAATATTTTTGGTCTTTGAATACAACAATAGTTTCGTCAGCATGAACTCTGAAAACATCCTCAATGTCAAATGTTGGTGAGAGCACGGAGAATAAAGTACACAAAAAGTACACAACTTAATAACCCATTTGTAGATAGAAACTTCGATATTCAAAGAGTTAGCAATAGTCCTGAAAGAACAGTTGCGTTTCATATACAAAACGAAAGCTTTTAAGACAATAAAAATAGGGAAGCGAAAGTATTTAAAGTAGTCAGAAAAGATAGTAACAGGTTCAGGGAGATTAAAGGGGACTCTATCTTTGGTATGACAAGTTCTACAACGCAAGACAACGAAAGAGCGACGGACTTTGTGGATTTGCATAGATTTACCACAAGAAGGGCATTTGGGGTAAGGGAAAGAGAAGATTTTGTGCTTAGGAGAATGAGAAAGCTTGAAAGAATGATTGCAGACTTTACAAAGGAATTGTTGGTTGCCGTATTTGTCACTTTTACGAAGACGAAAAAGAGTACGATATTACAAACAAATTTGGGGTTGTACTTTCTGTTTTTAGAGGAGACATACAAATGATTTACCAAAACCCGTTCGATTTACTTGACCCGAGAATGAGTATCTATGATATCACTGCCGAGCCACTGAAAGCACATAAGATATTTGAGAACAAGGCAGAGGAGAGAGACTATATAAAAGAACTTTTGCAAAAAGTCGGTTTAACCCCAGATATGTTGGATCGCTATCCTCACGAGTTCTCAGGTGGTCAACGACAACGAATAGCGATCGCGCGCGATAGCTTTGAAACCACGATTGGTAGTCTGTGATGAACCAACTTCCGCACTTGATGTTTCAGTTCAAAACCAGATAATTAACTTGCTCTTCAAACTCAGGAGCGAATACAATATGAGCTACCTGTTCATATCACACAACTTGGATGTTGTTAGGTACCTTAGTGATCGCATATACATTATGTATCTAGGAAATGTTGTGGAAGAGGGTGACTCGGAAGAAGTATTTTCAAAACCTCTCCACCCTTACACTATCATGTTAATGCATGCAATTCCAGACTGGAATCCTAAGGATAGAAAATTTCATAGACTGGTACTCGAAGGCGAACCCCCAAGCCCTATCAATCCACCTTCTGGTTGTCCATTCCATCCACGGTGTCAATATGCGCAAAACATATGTAAAAAGGAAAAACCAGCGCTGCTTGGTGAAAAACACAAGGTTGCTTGTCATTTTCCTCAGGCGTGATTTTTTTACAATTTAGAGAGAGGTGTGAGCAGGATGGAAAAACGAACTTTTTGGGAGCGAGTCGACAGCATTATAAACGCCGCTATCAATGACAAGATATTTCCAGGCGCTGTACTTTTAGTAGGAAATCTTAGTGGAGTAATTTATGAAAAAGCTTACGGTACTTTAGACGGAGTAACTCCAACCCAACTTACTACTTTATACGATCTTGCTAGCATCACAAAAGTTGTTGCAACAACAACCGCTGTCATGAGACTTTTCGAAGAGGGCAAGCTAACGCTAAACGATAACGTTGGATTGTTTCTCGACGTTCCCGATGAGAAAGGAAAGGTTACAGTATTTGAATTACTAACACACACATCGGGAATACAACCGTACAGTGAATTATGGCGGATATTAAGGGGGCAACAACTGAAAAGCGAGATAATTCGTATCCAGCCAACTTGCCGTGGAAAAATGCAGTATTCATGTCTGAATTTCGTAACTCTTATGGCCATCGTAGAACAAATCACAGGAGAAAACTTTGACGATTATGTGCACAACTTACTTAACTTACCTGATACAAGCTTCAAACCTAAGGATATTCAAAGGTGCGCCCCCACGAGTGAAAGGGAAGGTAAAAGGTTAAGGGGAGAACCTGACGATGAGCTAGCTTACTACATGGGCGGTGTAAGTGGGAATGCTGGTTTATTCTCAACTGCGAGAGATATACACACATTCGTAATTCGACTTCTCAACGGAGAATACGTAACTAAGAACGTTGTGAGACTCTTTACGGAAACACTAGTTCCAGACCCGTCTGACCCAAATACTAAAAGGCACTTAGGTTGGATGGCACCAGTCAAAGGTGGTAGTTCAGGTGACTTTGGCAACGATCGCATGTTCGGTCACACGGGTTTTACCGGAACGAGTCTTTGGATAACTCCAGAAGGATTGCATGTCATCTTGCTAACAAATAAAGGTTTTTACGACCGTTGGGATCAACGCATACAAAGAATAAGAATGCTTGTTCACAACGTCATCTTTGCCAATTTAATGTGAGAATGGTGAGGTGAAAATTTGAGTAAGTTAGTAAAGCTGTGGAACTGGAATAAGTTTCTAAATGATTTAGAAAAACCAGAGCACACAATCCTAGGTTTAATGTCAGGAACATCGGCCGATGGATTGGATATTGCTAATGTCGTATTCAAACAAGAAGACGAAGGACTGGTCTTCCAAATTAAGGAAGCAACCACTGTACCTTACGATAAAGAAGTCCAGCAAAAAATTCTGAACTCTTACGATAAGAAATTATCCAACGTGGAATATATCACACTCATCAACTTTGAACTTGCGAAACTCCATGCAAAAATGATAAAAGAGTTAAACATAGATTTTGATTTCATAGCTTACCATGGTCAGACCATCTACCATTTACCAGAAAAAGGTGCTACGCTTCAGATAGGTGAGGCAGATCTGCTTGCTGTGGAACTTGGAAAGCCCGTGATATATGATTTCAGGAAAAAGGACATGGTGTTGGGTGGACAAGGCGCACCAATAAGCGCCTATTTTGATTCTCTTTTCCTAATAAAAAATAGTAATACTGCTGTTCTAAACATCGGTGGAATTTCGAACGTTACGGCAAGAGATGAAAAAGGGAATTTAATAGCATTCGATACCGGACCTGGGAACTGTCTTATAGATTTGGTCTGCCAGAAATATTTTAACGTCAGATACGATGTAAACGGAGAACTCTCATCCAAAGGAAACTTGTACGAGACGTTACTGAAAATACTTTTGGAACAAGATAAAACTTTCATTGAAAAACGACCACCAAAAACAACAGGACGTGAAATTTACAACGAGGATTTTCTAAGTAAAGCACTCAATAATACAGGTAAAGTCGATATCTTTGACCTGCTTAGAACGCTTGCCAGATTCACTGCGGAGAGTATTGCTAAAAATTTAAGGTTACACGTACCTCATGTGAAGATATTAGTCGTAGTTGGAGGTGGTGCTTTCAATAAAACTATCTTGAACGATTTAAAAGACTTATCTTTCGAAGTCATAATACCGGAAGAAACACTGATTAACTTCCGGGAAGCAGTATCAATAGCGCTGCTTGGTGAACTTTTCTTAAGAGGTATGGCACATAGTATTACAGTCACCGGGGCTAAAAAACCTGCTGTGCTTGGCAAACTTGCATTGCCAGTTTAAAACCAATCGAAACATACGCAATTTTGGAGGGATTAAAACATGGAAAGTTTTAAGACATACGATGAGATAATAAGAGTTGGAGAATTATTCAAAGTCGTTGACAATATAACACCACCAAAGTTCGAAAAAGATAGAAGATATATCTTCATAGGTTGTGGTAGTTCGTATAATGCAGGGCTGATAATTTCAGAAATTATGAGGAAAAATGGTTATTACGCAGATGCTATAACGGCTGGTGAAATATTAGTCAAAAATTTGTCCGAAGAAATTGCAGAAAAATACGACCTCGCGTTCTTGATCTCACGAACAGGTTATACAACTGAGACTGTCAAAGTTGCTGAACTACTGAATGGGCGTATCCAAACACTCGGTGTTACTTGTGATAAGAAAACTCCGCTAGCCAAAGTTTGCGACTTAGCGTATGAACTCGATTTTGCTCACGAAGATTCTGTAATCATGACCGGAAGTTTCTCTGCTGTAGTGAGATTATTCCTGAATGGTATCAAACGAATTGACATTGATGTGGGAGAAGTTCTAAAGAAATTCGACGAAATGACCTCAGATGATATTGTGCGCAAGAGAAATCATTTTGTTTTCTTGGGTTATGGTGTTCGATACTACATTGCCAAAGAGAGTGCTCTCAAAGTTCAGGAATTGTCGCTGGATTATACCGAGTACCATGAAACTCTCGAATATCGTCATGGTCCCATAGCATTGCTTTCTCCAAACTCACATGTTGTAATTTTTTCTGAGTTCAAAAATCCAAGTCCTCTTGAAGATGATTTAGCAAAGGATATAATGAGTCGCGGAGCAAGCACTCAAATCATAACTTCCTTCACTGCTGACTTCGACTTTGATGTGCAAGTACTTAATCTCTATAGTCAACTTCTTGGATACAAGAGAGCAATACATAAGGGCTTAAATCCTGACAAACCTCACGGACTCACAAAATTTGTTTCACTCAAAGAAGTATGAAAAGATTGGGTTTGGTGTAAAGGAGTGGTTATATGTTAGTTGAAAACGTACTTATAGTTGACCCAGTCGATGGAGAATATATAGGAACAATTGAGTTTGAAGATGTAATATTTGAAATCAAAAAGAGCAAAAAATCAAACTATGAGCATATCATCATGCCCGCGTTCGTCGACCCACATATTCACGGGATTAAAGGTATAGATACGATGATGGCATCACAAAAAGACTTTGAAAGATTCAAAGAGTACGAGGCTTTAGAGGGTGTTTGGTATTTTCAACCAACGACTGTAACATGTCCTCTTGATGAACTCAGAAAGATAAAAATACCATCGGAGCTTAAATTACACATTGAAGGTCCGTTTATAACCCCCAAAAGGAAAGGTGCTCACAACGAGTCCTATATTCAGTCTCCACCAAAAGATGTTCGTGAGCTCGAACAGTATCTTCCATTATCTTCAATTGGCATGATAACCGTTGCTCCAGAGTATGATTCTTTTTTAGATTTTGCCGAAAGTTGCGAGTTGAACAACATTAGAATATCCATTGGACACACAGATGCAACTTTTGCTCAAGCGAAAAAAGCATTCGAAAACGGGTTTGGACGTATCACGCACTTTCCAAACGCCTTGAGTCCTCTCCATCACAGAGAACTTGGAGTGACTGGTGCAGGATTGCTCTTAGACTTTACTCTGGAAATAATCGCAGATGGGATTCACTGTGCACCAGAGTTTGTAAATTTGGTCTATAAAGTTAAAGGAGCTGAAAAAATAATACTTGTTACCGATAGCATAAGCGCTACCGGGTTGGAAGATGGTAACTACATGCTTGGAGATTTACACGTTAAGGTTGAAAATGGAATAGCAAAACTAAGCGATGGCACGTTGGCTGGTAGCACTTTGAGATTTTCTCAAGCAGTGAAGAATTTTGCTAAATTCACAGGATGTTCCTTAAAAGAACTTGCAATGGTAAGCTCTTATAATGCTTGTAAGGATTTGAGCTTGAATGGCGGCAGAATAAAAGAAGGATATCCTGCAAAGCTAGTTCTACTCGATGACGAACTGAACATTAAAAAGGTCTGGAATTTCTAAGGTCTCCAGGTTATAATAATATTAACCGAACTGACTCCAAAGAACCAAGTTTGGGGGGATTGGAATGCCAGCAGGATGTCCATCTCTTGAAAAGAACCTGAAAAATTGCACATGCACTTATCTTTCTTGTGACAAGCGCGGAAAGTGTTGTGAATGCGTCGCTTACCACAGAAGCCTTGGTGAAATTCCAGGTTGTTTCTTTACAAAAGAAGGGGAACGCACTTGGGATAGGTCTATTGAGAATTTCATAAGAGATAGAGGTAGAAAATAATGGGAGAAAAACTATTGCACCAAAAAATCCTCGAAAACGTTCAAAAAGTCATTAAAGGCAAAAACAAAGAGATCAAAGTTATTCTCGCTGCGATGTACGCGGGTGGTCATGTTTTATTAGAAGATGTACCCGGTGTTGGGAAAACTATACTCGCCAGATCCCTGGCTATTTCATTAGGACTTAATTTCAAGCGTGTCCAATTTACGCCTGACCTGCTTCCAACTGATTTAACAGGTTTATCTGTATACGATAGGAAGACTGAAACGTTCGTTTTTAGGGAAGGACCCATCTTTACAGACATCCTTTTAGCCGACGAAATCAACCGCGCAACTCCAAGAACACAATCAGCGCTTCTAGAAGCTATGGCTGAAAGGCAGGTTACCGTAGACGGAGTAACACATAAATTGTCTGATAATTTCTTCGTTATAGCAACGCAAAATCCTATAGAATACGAAGGAACTTTCCCGCTTCCTGAAGCACAACTTGACAGATTTACGATAAGAATTAGCCTTGGCTATCCCGATAGAGAAAGCGAAATAGAAGTATTAGAATCGCAAAGGGTCAGACATCCCATTGAGGACCTTAAACCCGTTGGAACCCCAGAAGAGTTTTCTCAAGAGAAACAAAAAGTGCGAGAAATTAAGGTAAGTCAGGAAGTAAAAGAATACATTGTCAACATCGTTGATGCAACAAGACACCATGAATCATTGAAATACGGTTCAAGCCCAAGAGGAAGCTTGGCGCTGATGCATGTTAGTATGGCGTGGGCATACATAAACGGGAGAGACTTTGTGTTACCTGATGATGTGAAGAAGGTTGCCCCATATGTGTTGATTCATAGAATCATCCAAAGCACAGAATCAAAGATTTTAAGAGAGTCAAAGGAAGATATTCTGAACGATATACTCGAGAAAGTACCAGTAGTTGCAAAAGAATAATCCTTAGATTGAAAAAGCCACCCAGGTAGAACTGGGTGGCTTTTTTGTTTGATTGGTCGTTATTTTAGGTGTTTTGAATAAAAATGAGTTCTAACAACCTTTCTTTGTTTTCAATAATCATAACAAAATCATCTTTGAGTTTTTCTATATCCTTTTGCATCACTTCCAATTTGAGTGCATACTCTACTTCCACGTATTTTGCTGTTATTCCTTCAAGCTCAGGAATGTTGAACCTTTCAAAAAGTTCGTAAGGTGTCAAGTGATCAAAACCTTTGAAAACATTTTGTCTGATGTAATGGTATGCATGATGCACAAATTCTACACCGGATAAATTGAGAATCTCTTTGTAAGAAAGATTTGTCTGATACACTAGTGATTGAGTTGGTTCTGACTCTGCGATTTTATTTTCTTCCTGGTCAGTTTTCTGTGTTAGAAAATCGTAGTACATTTTCCCCAAAAAGAAAACAGCAAAAAGGCCAGCAGCAGTTGATAAGAGTTGAAAGATAAAAAGGATGTGGTCAGTTGTGTTATTCGGAGAGGCATTAGATACTGCTGATTTTTCTTGTGTGATTACTGTCGTTGCTGGATTTGTTTGATTAGACGCACTCCCAGTTGAAAATTCTGATTTCAAAGTCCTTTGAGCTTTTAGATTAGAAATAACGTCGGAAATCGTTGGAGCAACCACAAAGAGGAAAAATAGCAGAATAGCTACTGTAACCCAAAAGCTGGAGATTATAGTCCTTCTTTGTTCGTAAGGTGCTCGTCTTATGACCGTCAAAACGTAGAACAAAACTATAGTTACAGCTACCATCGACAGAGTTTCCAACAGTTTAAAAAAACGTTCTCTGCTAAGATTTTCTATCTTTTCTATGAGTTCTGGATTTTTCGTTACATTCGTTTCTGATGTTTGGTTCGAGCGGTTCTGAACGCTGTTTTCAGGGATGATGTACCTTTCCACTTTCTGCTGAGTTGAAGCTTTCGCTGGTCTTTCTTGTGATTCGACTATTTTTATTATGTCGAACCTAACGTCCGGAAGCGGCAGTAAAAGAAAGATAACAAACAACGAGGAAAGTAAGATTATCTTTTTCACTTTCACTTTGTTTTCAAAAATATCTTTAAATTCAGGTGTGTCTGAAAAGTTAAGAACTACAAACAAAAGGGCAAAAAATGGGGTAAGGTAGTGATTAAAAAACGCCAGCGCCGAAAGATAAAGTGCTAGCGTTAACCACTTGTTCTGGAAATACCTACTAATGCTTAAAGCAAAAAGCACAACGACGAGCAGGTATTTTACCGAATCCGCCTTGAAAAATGAAAGGGCATACAACGTAGAAAAAAACAGAACTATTCTCGAAATTATAGTGCTTTGCGATAAGATATACGTCAAGAGTGATATAGCAAAAACCCAAAAATGTAAGTTCTTGACTATCTCTATGCTAGGCACTGTCAAAGAAAAGATTATCGAAAATAGTATCATTATCCTTCGCAATGTTTCATTAATTTTCCTGTACTGCCCCATAATTTCACCTCTTGGCGATAAGCTACTGTCCACCATCAGTGAGTTTCAGAAGACCTTCCATAAAGCTTGTGTTCTCATGCCACACTTCTACCATTATGTTTTCCTCTTCCAAAACCCTTGCGTAATTGTACAATTCTCTTACTTCGAGTGGAACATCGAAATATGATTTAAACTTCTTGCTTGTTGCTTCTCTAAAGCCATATGGCATAATCAATGCAACAATCCTACCGCATCTTTTTCTCAATCTTAGCAGACTTTCAACCTCATCCTTTGTCAAGAACATACCTATCAATATAACTGTATCCGTTGGTTGAACTACATCAATTACATGTTCAAGAAGTTCGGTAGTGTTTTGGTTGCCTTCAAGTGTTCCTTCCACTTCAGCTAAGTAATCAAAATAAAGTACGTAGTCCGTGAATGAAAGGTTGTAAGTGCCCTTTGAATGTGATATCAACAAATTGGTCTTTTCGTGTTTGTCGGTGAAATATTTCAGCAAACCGGCTGTTGCTCTAATGGCTTCTTCTTGATATTTCCTATGTATATATTCCCAAGCTGTCTTTGAATAAATGCCTGCTGGAAGGTTTAGATCAAGTAAAATATAATCCCTTGTCGTTCCTGCGTATTCGTACTCTTTTACCATCAGCTCACCCATCTTGGCACTCTGCTTCCAATGAATTCTGTTCAAAGGTTCACGCTCGTATTCTCTCACGTTTCTGATATAAGAAATATCTTCAACAAGCTTGTATTTACTCTTCACAACCGGAAGCATCTCAAGTATTCTTTCAATCTCAGCCTCGGCGTATTCGAGTTTTGGAAAAACCTTGACCTTGAATGGTATATCCTCCGTGATTAAAACTTGGAAGAGCCTTGTAAAACTCTCTATCTTTATCGTGTAGTACCCCATGTCTTTTGTTCCGCGTGTTCCAAAAAACGTATCAAATGAAAGTGAAACACTATCTTTTGGGTTCAAAACCAAACGCACTGAAGCTTTTTTAACAACTGCTGGTGGCACAACTTCTATAACCAACGGTCTTTTCGCCTCAGAAGAGATGTTGATCACTACGTCAAACCGTTCATTGATAAATACTCGGGTTCTCCCACTTACATTAGTCTTAATTAATCTCAAGTGGGCTTTTAGCGAAAAATATTCCAGAATCAACCATCCTGAAAAGATATCAAGTAGCCATACGTATTTGTTGTAAACGAAAGCACTTAAAATAACTGAGATGATTATTATCACATAGAATGTTGGACTTAACCTCGCCCATGTTTTTCTTCCTTGTCGGACATGTTCCATATTCGGAAACCTCTCATTTTTAGATTTGACATTAAACAACCAATATTAAATCATGAATACGATTGAAGTTCAAATCGGAAAGTAATTCTCCAAATAGGTTAAGCAGGAGTATAATAGTAACATGGACAAAAAGATTCACATTAAAGGCGGATTTCCAAACACATTTGGTGTTGCTAAGCAAAGAACCAATCCACATTTCGGGAGGAGGGACTAATGGTTGTAAAGCTTGCAGAATTCAAAAGATTGAAAAGACCATTATTATCTGCTTTGCTTACTTTATTGGTAATTATAACAATAAGAAATCCATGTTACGCTTTGGATTTTACACTTTACGGTCATAACTCGGTAGTTTGGGAGTTAAGGTTCGACAATGACAGGCTCTATTCAGCCGGTGCAGACGGAACTTTGAAGGTCTGGAATAAAGAACTTGTGCCATTACAAAATATCACATCACATAATAGCTGGGCTAGATGTATAGGTATTAGCGACAAATACATCGCCGTAGGAGGCTACAAGCCTGATAACACAATCAAAGTCTACGACAAAAACACACTGAAATTAATTTACACCTTGAAAGTTCACAAAGGCTCAGTTTTCGCCCTCCTTTTCTACAAGTCGTTTCTTATTTCCGCTGGCTCAGACAACACAATAATCGTCTGGAAAGATTTCAAGCCTCTCAAATCTCTAAAAATTCACGACGGCTGGGTGAGAAAACTTGGAATCTACAACGGTTATCTTGTCTCAGGCGACGAAAATGGTAGACTTTCATTCTCTGCACTCGACGACTTTAAATTTGAACGTTCTTTTGAATTAAAATCTCAAATCCTTTCCCTACACGTATTTCAGAATAAACTTTACGTTGGCACCTCTGATGGTTCTGTGTACAGATTTTCGCTTGATAAAGGACAGATAAAATATGAGAAGATTCTTTCCTTTGAATCCACAGTTCAATCAATAACAGATGATGGAAAGTCTTTGTATCTGTCGGTAGAAGGGAAAGTTATTGTTGTTAACGATGAAACAACTGGTGCAAAAATCGTGCGCAATTTCGATATGTCTGCCTCAGAGATTACTTCACTACAAATTATTGATAAAACAATATTTGTCTCAAACAGAGAAGGTGACATATTCAAGTATTCAGTCGATGGGAGGTATTTAGGAAAAGCACCAAAGCATTTCCTATCCTCCGCAAAAATATCAGTAAACGAAAATTCGCTTGTAATAGGCCGTGAAGATGGGAGTATCGAAAGATACAACTTAAGTAATGGTTTACTGATATGGAGTTACAAGAACGATACCCCGATTAGGTTTGTCTTAACCTTGGGCGAATCTGTTATCGCAGGAGACTCGTCAGGGAAGTTGCTCATTCTAAAAGAGGGGAAAGTTCAAAGCGTTTTTTACAACGAAGATGCGTTTTTGACCTGTGCTCTTGATGAGTCAAAAAAGAATCTCGTCTATTTTGGAAGCCGTGGGAAGGTATTTTCGCTTGAAGATATACAGGGAAGATGGAACCTCAGAATACTTGCGATTATCCCTGAAGAATGGGTCTGTTCAATATACGATAGCGGAGGAATACTCTACACCGGGACCAATTTTGGAAACGTATATGCATTAGATAAAAAGTCTTATAATCCAAAGCTTATAAGGTATTACCCAAGTCCTGTAGTAAATATATCAAAATTAAACAATCAGATTGTTGTTTTTCACTTTAACGGAACAGTCGCCGTGTTCGATGGAAAAGTTTGGGAAGTTCAAAGAAGTGATGTCTTTCCACTCTACTCAGGCTTAGTTATCGACTCACAGATTATCATGGGGGGCTCGAAATTGAGAATTGGTAACAAATCCAAAGAATTTGAAGCCTTTATTGTGGATTTAGCAGAATTTCGAAAAACAAAAAACAACATTTTCGCAAGCTTATCAAACGGTATGGTCGTTCAAATCGAGGACAGTAATGTTGTTCGTAGGTTCTCAAGTCAAATAAGCACTATTTCAACAATTTACGCAGATGATTTAGTCATTTGCGGACACGAAGATGGAAAGGTGAGTTTGTGGAACTACAATAAAAAACAAGGTAAATTTGAATTATCAATGATTTTCGACGACCATACAGATGCAGTAAAGAGTATTGCAAGATACGAGAAATATATAATATCCGCATCAAACGATAAAACCATTAAAGTATGGGATTCCAAAACCGGAAAGTTGCTGAATATTTTAACCGGTCATATTGGTTACGTATGGAGCATATTTGTGGTTGGTGATATACTTGTAAGTGGCGGCTGGGACGGCAAAGTTATATTGTGGAATTTAACGAACTTTCAAAAAATAAAAGTCTATGAGCTCCCAAAGCTTTCCATTACAGGTATTTTTGCATTTTCAAGTGACGAGATATACTTAACAACTTTGGAAGGTTTTGTGGTAAGCCTCAAAAAAGATAAAGTCACAAAAGTCAAAATCTCTGAGCAAACTCTCTGGTCTGTAGACAGTAATTATTCTGAAAACTCAAATCCTTCTCAAATCAAAATATACGTTGCTGGATGGGATGGAAGAGTGTATGTATTAGACAGAGAACTTAGAAACATTGGACAATTTAAAGGGCATAATTCAACTATTTTCAAAATTATGTTTTTTAACGGCAAGCTTTTTACCGCCGGAACGGATAATTTGATAAAGGTATGGAGGATAGTCAACGATAAACCAGAAAACATCGGTTCATACTCAAACTTTCGTCAATCAATTCTTTCTGTAGCAATTTCAAAAACGCTTGGTAAACTGATAACAACAGATGGGAAGGGCCTAATTTCTATCGACTTAGAAGAAATGTATAGATAGTAATAAATAGCGAGCAAAAATACAAAATCACAAACGCAAATTAGGGGAGGTAAAGAAAGCTATGGAAAAGACGATAACAACAGAGGTAGTATTCAACGGTATGCTATTAACAGTTCTAAGAGATGAGGTACTTTTGGAAAACGGCGCCATGAGTATTCGTGAGCACGTACTACACCCCGGTGCCGTAGCAGTCGTTCCAATAACAAGTGATGGAAAGATTATCCTGGTTGAACAATATCGGTATCCGATAAAACAAAAGCTATTGGAAATTCCTGCTGGAAAATTTGATAAACCAGGTGAAGATGCTTTGGAATGTGCTAAGCGCGAACTCTGGGAAGAAACAGGTTACACAGCAAGAAAATACACATATCTGGGATACATCTACACAACACCTGGTTTTTCCAACGAGATTATCCATCTATACCTAGCGCAGGATTTAGTTCCCGGAAACTCTAACCCAGATGAAGATGAAATTCTCGAAGTTCGAATTGAGGATTTTGATACAGTTGTGAAGAAATGTATAAATGGGGAGATAACGGATGCCAAAACAGTTGCTGGAGTCATGCGAGCATATTTTAAGTTAAGAGGTGAAAAGTGATGGTAAAAGTTGTCGTAAACGGCGAAGAAAAACTTTTTAACGCACAGGACTTTGAGAACTTCAACGCTTTACTCAAAACTATCGTCACTGAAGGGAAAGTTTTGAAAAGTTTGAAGATTAATGGCAAAGAAATTCCTGTTGCTTACGTAGAGGAACTCAAAAGCGCAAAGTTAGATGAAGAATTACTAATAGAAATTGAGACGCAAGATGCGGTTTCTTTTTTAAAAGAGACACTACAAGATGTACTGGGTTACATCCAACATGTTAAGGAACTCTTGCCACAAGTAGCAAGTAGCATAATAACAGGAAATGAAGCTGGATGGAAAGCAATAAAAGACTTATCAGAAGGTTTAGCAGCGATTGAAAACTTGAGAAGTTCGACAAATCAGATTACGAAATTAAACGAAAGCGAATTGGCTCTTGCAATAGATAGAAATGAAGTATCGAACATTCTCAGAGGAATGTTGGAAGCGCTTGATAAAAGGGATGTTTTTGAAATTTCCGATGTTGTAGAAAATAAAATACCAATGGTCTTAGACTACTATATAGAGTATTTCACAAAAGTATTGGAAGCAATAGCAAAGGTAAATTGATTTTGTTGTTGAGCAATTCACGAAATAGAAAAGGGAGGTATTGTGAATGGACTATATTGAACAAATGGTTTTAACTGCAAGCCCTGCTAAGCTTATAGAACTGCTCTTGCAGAAAGCAATAAGTGTCATAGATGAGGCAAAGAACTACATAGATGAAAAAGACTATAACAATGCGAATGCAAAGATTGTTAGGGCTCAAGATATAGTGATGGAGCTGAATTTGGCGCTCGATATGGAAAAAGGTGGAGAAATAGCTAAAAACCTCAGAGCACTTTACAACTACATGTACAGAACATTAGTTGAAGCAAACATCAAAAAAGATAAGAAGATGCTTGACGATGTTAAATCGCTGCTTGAAGATTTACTCTCAACTTGGAGAGAAGCTATGAAATTGGCAGGAAGCACCGCCAGTCAGATAGATGTTAACAAACCGAGGATAAATCTAACTTACTGATTTTCCGGAGAACCTGTTATCAATACCAAAGGACGGTTGTGAAAATGAAGATATCATATATTCTTTCAAACGTGCTTTTTTTAGGGTTTGTTGTTAGCCTTGTCGTAGCTATCGTATTTTTCGAAATCGGATTAAGAGCTTTTAGGAATTCGAACGAAAAGAAATCAAAAGAAAGCAATTCTCTAGGATTTCGCTGGCTTTTTTACGCTGGAGTACTACTCACACTTTCTATTCTATTTTCTTTAATTTAAGTTCAGGCTATAGTTGTTTGTAAAACTTATGATATAATAGAATAGCAGTCAACAGAAAACTTGGGGGTGAATCTATGGAGCTCAAGTTTCTTACTTTTTACTTAGGCGAAGAAGTTTTTGCAATTAACATCATGAAGGTTGAGCGTGTTAAAGAGTATGAAAAAACAACAAAAATACCAAACATTGCAGATTTTGTGGAAGGAATTATTAATCTCATGGGAGAAATCGTTCCTATTATTAATTTGAGAAAAAAGTTCTTGATGGATGACTTTGCAAACAAAGAAAAGTCTAAAATTATTGTCGTCAAACTTGAAAATGGTAAGAAGGTCGGGTTACTTGTAGACGATGTCAGAGAAGTGTTAACGGTCACCGAGGATATGATTGATGAACCTCCTGCACATGTAGCAGGAATGGCTGGTGCAAAATTCATATCGGGTGTTATAAAGTTGGAAAACGAGATGGTGTTAACCCTTGAAGTTGATAACTTGTTAACAACCGAAGAAAAAATTGCTTTGGCAAATATAGGATAAAGCATTCTAATTTATTATCTTAAATATCTCAAAATTCTTTTTGGTTTAGCCCAGGACTTGAAAAAATACAAAGATATGATAAAATCTATCATGCACATTTCAGAAATAAAAATGGGTGTGTAGCTCAGTGGAAGAGCACTTCCCTCACGAGGAAGGGGTCGTAGGTTCAATTCCTACCACACCCACCACTATCAAAAAGAGCGGCTTAAAGCCGCTCTTTTTCTATTCATGCGTTTTTATTCGTTTTCTTCATTTTTTGTTTGTCCACACGAGCCAAAGGTTTCTCATCACAGAGAAGATAAGATAAATAACCAATGCAACAAGGATTGTTGTAATTTCTCTATAAAATACTATATAAATTGGGGCTTTTATGTGACAGAACGAATTAAAAATAGATATGAACCCGAACGTCCCAAAGAATGTTAATATGCCACTAATAAATTCATTCTCGATATCACCAGCGATAAAAAACATTGGTAAAAACAGGAGTTCTTTTATCCTTGGTCTTATTATAAATAAGTTCTCGAGCGTAAGACGTATCTTTTCCTCAAGGTCAAGGACATAGCCGTAATTACCGCTACGCATAAGCATATACACTATAGCAATTCCACCAACGATACCTGTGGTAACAATATGCCAACGTTTAATCGAACTTTTTTGATAAAGTTCTCTAAATGTAAGTAATCCAACCAATAATGGTAACATCACGAGGGAGACTTTAACACCCCTATAGACTTCCAAGTCGTTCAAATACTCGAATGAATATAGCGAAAAGTTAGTGAGTAATCCTAGTATAAAAACATTTGATACTCTTGTAAATCGGTTATTGGATGAAAAGTAAGCAGCTAACGTTCCAAAAATGCTGACGATTGAAACAAAGAGCCAGTATTGTTTGAAAAGTGCGAATCCAAGAATTGTAAAAGGTGCTTGAAGAGCAACAAATACACCCAGAAGTATTCCTGAGATTTTTGCATTCCAGTTTGTGTTATCAGGCATCGGGATTCCTGACTGCACCTGGAAAAAATCACCAAACAATTCTAAAGCTTCTTTTGTGATTTGTGATTTTGGTAAAACGATGACATCAATACTTCTTTCCATCACTGCTCGCCAGAGTCGTTTGAAGAGTGAATAAGAGTTATATCTGGACAGCTCTTTTGGCTTCACGTAATGAACTTTGACAATTTTTTTGTAGCCTGTTGCTTTGTAAAAATTTCTGACAAACTCTGTGTCCCCGTAAAACTCCATAATTCCTACGTACCTGGTTCCTATCTTCTTATGAAACTCTTCTGTTCTTTCTTTAATCCCTTCCAATGGTATGATAATTTTTGCCTCATCATTAATTTCTTCACTTCCAGTATAAAACAATATTGATGGGTCATCATCAAAAAAAACGGAAACGGTTAAGTTATTTCTATCATTCGGTATCCTGACAAATATAAATACCGATAGAACAAGGGTAAAGACAGTGAGAATTATATTAATATAAGTCTCATTTTTTGCAAATAATGGAAGTTTCAAAACTAATCACCTTCCGCTTCCAAAAGTTTCAGAACGGTTTTTAAATCTTGGCTCAGGGATGCTTCAAATCTATAATGTTTCCCATGAAAATCAAAAACCATCTCTTTGCAATGCAAAAAGTGCCTTTTCAAACCGTACTTTTTTGAAAAGGCTCTGTTCAATCTAAAATCACCATAATCGTTGTCACAGACTATTGGAAACCCTTTCATCGAAAGATGTTTTCGTATTTGATGTTTCCTTCCAGTTTCTATCTTCACATCAAGTAACGTTAAATTGATATCTTTTCCATCGAGTTTGGTCGTAAATTTACGGACTGGTCTTATATGAGTAAGTGCTTCCTGGTCGTCAATTGGCAGGTCTATTGTCATAGCCTTTGGGGAGCCAAACACCAAAGCCGCGTAATTCTTCTCCACATCACGAGACGAAATCATTTCACTGAGTTCTCTTGCTACTTGCCTGCTTTTTGCAACAACCATGACACCTGAAGTTTCTTTGTCCAACCTATGCACAAGAAAAGGTTCAAACCCTTTTGTCGTGCCATAATACTTTAAACCTTCTATCAAAGAGGGTTTATGAACATTCTTTCCAGGGTGTACAGAAACACCGGCTGGTTTATTGATAGCTATAATGTTTTCGTCTTCGAATATGATATCTAAGTTCATTTTCGCTGGTTTGATTTCTTTATATTCACGTGTATATTTGGACAAATCCTCGTTTCTGATTTCTATCCTATCTCCAATTTCTATCTTCACAGAAGGTTCTTTAACCCTTTTCTCATTAAGATAAACTTTCCCAGTTCTTATGAGTTTGTATATTGCACTCAAAGGCACGTTTTTCAGGACATTCCTCAAAAATTTATCGATTCTTGAGTAGTAGTTATCTTCGTTTACTATCCATGAGTTCTTTACTGCGACGTCTGGTAAGCCATCTTTTTGGGTTCCATTTCCCATGTTTTCATTTGCTCCTCTCTACACAGTTACAATAGATGTTTATCGAGCAGTTCGGAAATTATTGTTGATGGTAAACTTGAAAACTTCCTGAAATTTTGTTCGTATTCAATTTGTGCGTGTTCTTCACTCGTGTCAACTATAACCTTTAGAGCACAGAATTCCACACCGTTTTGATGGCATACTTTCGCTATTGCGGCACTGTCCATATCAACAGCAAATGCTCCGTATTTTTCAAATAGTTTTCTTTTGAGGTCCTTATCACTAACTATAAGGTCTCCACTTACGATAGGTCCGAAATTTATCTTGTCGTAAACATCCGCAATCTTTTCCAAAAGTTTCGAAGAGCTTTCTATCCCAATTGGATTAGAAGCTTGAAAATCATGTTCGTAGAAAACACTACCACAAACTAAATCTCCAATTTTCAACTCCGGGTGAATCGCTCCGGCAGAACCACAATGAATTATGTAGCTGGGTCTAAATCTATCAATTATGGCTTGAGCTATCATAGCACTCTCAACTTTACCAACAAAACCATATATTGTGACTACTTCGTTACCTCCGACAATTCCCCTTGAAAAATTTCTCTTCACAAGCTCACCATTTTCAAGTAGGGGTAGCATTTCTCGAAAAACTCCAATTATCTCTTCTTTCAAAACACCGGTAACAACAACCATAAAAATCACCTCAACAAACAACTGACCTAAAAATTTTAGGTCCGGTTTCTGATAATCCCTTTGACCTACTGAATCTAATCCTTCCATCAAGCCTTTATTTTCCGCCCCTAATAGCTATGTGGAGCTCCACATCTTCGGCAACGAACAAACTAACTGGGAGTTTTATTATCAAACCTTCCGCAGTAATTTTCATGTCCTTACCGGTAATCACCGTTGGAGGTGTGATATCGATTTTGTATCCAAGCTTTTCAAGGTTCATAGCAATGCTTCCAGAAGTCATGTTACCTAGTTCGCCTATAGCACTCAGCGAAAGTTCATCAAGAGTGTTGTATTCCATTCCCATCATTTTTGAGACAATTCCTAGAGCAGTTTCTTCATTAAATGCGTAAACAAAGTTTCCCTCTATGTCACCGAGAAAACCAATCACTGTAACTATGTTGTACTTTGGAGTTATATCTTTTACAGCTTGAGGTTTACCAAATTGTGCTTGCATTTGCAAGACAGCCTCGTAAGTTCCCTGTGCTGCTGCCAAAACTGAGTTAACAATCCTCACATCAACCATTTTTCAACACCTCCCAAAACTTTTCAAACTCAATATCATACGTTAACTTACCATGCTTACCCTCTGAAACTTCTTTGAAAAAGAGGGTCTTTGCTTTTTCATAATCAACTTGTCCACCTTTTTTCAAAAGACCTCGAGAACGTCCGTATTCCTCCAGAAATTGAACGATATCTTTCTGAACCCCTGCTGCAGAAGCATAAATTTTAAAAGCGTAATCAAAGATTTCATCATCAACGTTTTCAATAGGTAAAGAACCTATAAGCAGCAGTTTTGCTGCTATATCCTTTGAAAATATCTCTGAATACAATATCCCAGGTGAATCCAAAACCGTAAACCCTTCGACATTGACCCATTGGACACCACGAGTAATACCAGGCTGGGCTCCTGTTTTTGCTTTGTGCCTGCCAAGTATCTTATTTATTATTGTTGATTTTCCAACATTCGGAACTCCAACAACTGCTATCCTTGGATTCGCATACTTTGTGGGAATAGATTTTAGAAATGTCAGCAGTTCTTTTCTTTTCGTATCCTTATTAACAAGAAGGGTCGGATATAACTTTGCTATTTCACAAGCCCATTTCTTATTGTATTCGGAATCCGCTAAGTCTGTTTTATTAAGCAAAAAGACACGCTGCTTATCTTTGAAAATTTTCATCTCAAAACTCGTGGTTGCAACAGGTGCGCGTGCATCAAGCACAATAACAACGATATCTATCTTTTTCAGATTTTCTCTGATTTGTCTTTTAGCTTTTTGAACGTGACCCGGATACCAAGCTCTGACATGTTCACCAGACTGATTGCTCACTTACTTAAACCTCCATTTTCTATAATCTCATCGCTTACTTATCTACTTATTTGGGACAACGAGGGTACCTACATTTTCACCACGGATAGCCCTAAGTAAGTTATTGTCCTCGAAAAAGTTCATAACAAGGATTTTCATTTGATAGCGTTTGCAGATAGAAAATGCTTCCGTGTCCATGATTTTTAAATCCTTCTCGATGGCCTCATCGTAGGTTATTACATTATATTTTACAGCATCGTTGTATATCTTCGGGTCTTTGTCGTAAATTCCTGAAACCTTCGTACCTTTTATCAACAATTCCGCTTTCATCTCAACCGCCCTGAGTGCAGCTCCAGTGTCGGTCGTAAAGAATGGGTTACTTGTTCCACCAGCAAAAATAACGATATACCCCGCATCAAAATAAAGGTCAATGTCGTCGTAGTTTATAAATTTTACACTTGGTAGGGTAACAATTTGAGAAACCACCACGGTTCTGATACCTGCATTCTCAAATCTATCTTTCAAATATAGTGCGTTAATTACCGTACCTAACATTCCAATCTGGTCTGATATCGTTGGTCTTACACCTTCGAAATCCCTTCCCCTAAAAAGATTGCCCGCACCAATCACAATTCCCAGTTTCACTCCATATTCAGAAACTTTCTTTATCTCCCTGATAAGATAATTGACATGCTCTTCGCTAAAGCCTTTCTGTGCTTCTCCACTGAGTACCTCACCACTTAGCTTGAGAAGAACTCGTTTGTACATTCATCATCCCTCCAAGAGTATGACGTTCTTTTTATCTCTGAAAAATTCGAGCACCCTTCTATCACTTGTCATCAATATTATCTGCCTCAGTTCCGACTCTTCGTTTAAGTATTCACACACTCTTTTCAATCTATCGTCATCCAAACGGATCAAGGTGTTATCTATAACCAAAGGCAAACTACCATCATAGAATGTCTTATAAAGAGCATTTTTAATGCAGAATATCAATAAGTCCTTCGTGGAACCGCTTAAAAACTCGTCAGGGTCCTTCATATCTCCTTCAACAACCAGTCTCACAGACAAATCTGGCAATATGACAAAATTCTTCTCGGCACCGGAAACCTTCGTAAAGAGTCTTGCAAATTCGTCGCTGAATATTTTATGGTAACTTTCGATAAAATTTGCAAGCCTTTCGTTGAGGAACTTACTTATCTTTGGTATTTCGTTAATCAAGTTCGATATTATCTTCGCCTTCAACTTAAACTCGTCCAATTTTTCAAACAACGCCTGGAGTTGTTTGAAGTCAACTTCTATACTATCATAAAGTTTTTTCATCTCTTTGAGCTCGTTCAAAAGGGCATCTTTAGTAGAATAAAGTTCACGAAGTAGAGCTTTCGTTTGATTTATGGAAGTATCAAGGTCCTCATTTTCTCTCTCTTCAATGACTTTTTGCAATTCAACACTTAACGTTTTTTTAGCATTCTTTAATTCTTGATAGTGTTCAAAGTGAGATTTAAAAGTTTCAACCTGTTCCTTGGTTATGCCAAATTTACTTAAAATCTCGTCCAAATTCTCGGCTATAGTCTTATATTCTCTTTGAACAGACAAATATTCCCCACGAAGTTGGGATAATCTTCTCTCGAGCGATTCCTTTTCGTAAAGTAACTCTTGAACTTCTCCAAATGTTCTTTGCAAATTTTCAACAGCGGAAACTATCATCTGTGCTGCACCTGTGACACCAAACTTTGAAAGTTCTTTGATAACTTCCTGCTCGATATCTTTCAGTTCATTGAGCAACCTTTGTCTCTCTATATTCTGTGCCTTCCATTCTAAAAACTCCGTATATTTTTTTCTCAGTTGCTTAATGTTGGTTATGCCATAATTTGCAAGCACTTTCCAAACGGAGGGTTGCTGTGGCTGTTTCATTGACACTTCAACTAAGCGTTCTTGAAGGACCTCTACGGAAGCCATCTTTCTTTTCCAATTGAACATGAGGAAGACGGCTAATGCTAAGAACACTACGGCAGGAGTATACATGAAGAGTGATATTCCTTTAAAAAGAAGTCCAAGAACAAACAAAACAAAACCCGCACTTGCTGAAACTACTGACAAATCTTTCGAATATTTAGCTGTCTGCTCATTTCTCTCTATTTCGTTTTGCAGGCTCAGTTTAGTAGATTCTATTTCGTTTATAGTTTCCTTGTATCTTTGTTCCTCTTCTTCCGCCTGTTCTAAAATGTTCTCATTTTCAAGAAATAACTTCCAGAGTGGGTCCTCATCAACAACGTTTCCCACCCTTTCGTTGTACATCTTGGTAAGCAACGAAAGATGTTTCAAGCGTAAACCAACGCTTTCTAAATCGTCGACTGAAGATGCTCCAAGTTGTTTAAGCTTTTCCTCAATATCCCTATCTTTCTTTTGAAGTACTTCCTTCAATTTTTCTTGCTCTGTTTCCAAAGCTTCCAAACGAGCCTTTATGGAATTTAATTTGTAAATAAGGTTCTGAGCTTCATCGACAACAGCAGTGTCTAATGATTCAATCCATAGATACTTCGTTAGTTCTGTTTCTATGGCCTCTATGTTCCTTTTAAGTTGCGATATTTTTGTCTCAAGTTCGGATTTTTTTGCATTCCTGAGTTCTTCCAAATTGCTTTCTGAGGCATTAATCTGTTCTTGCAAGTCTTTTATTCGCGTCTCAACATTTTTTATCTTCACAAAAAATGTATTCTTCTTATTTATCTTTTCCTCAACAACCGATATCATTTCCTCCGTTTTACGAATCTCTTCCGAGATTGCTAACAAACATTTGTTCATATCTAGTGTTTGAATTCTCTTTATTGCCTCTCTTAGGATACGTCCTTCAGATGTTTTCTCGGTCTTTTTCTTAAGTGTACTTTCCAAGATACCTCTGTCAACTTTTACAGCTTCAAGCTCGTCATCTTCCATTATAAACGCTATACTTTCGAGCAAGCTGATATCGTACTTTGGCACTTCTGCTGTGTCTTCACCAAACACATACTTCCCATCGGATGTTTCTAAATATCCGCCAAAAATGTTATGTCCCCACGGTCTGTATTTGAGCGCTTCGTTGCTAGGTTTACCAAGCGTGTATAACAAAAACCTTGCTAAAGTGGTTTTACCACTCTCGTTAGGTCCAAAGACGATGTTCAGCCCCGGTCCAAACTTGAATGAGGCGTTAACGAATTTTCCGAAACCGTCTATGTGGGCTTTTTTTATAAGCATATTTCTTCACCTCGAATGAGTTTCAGCACAACGTAACGTTGATTAGCAGTTTTCAAAGAGTTAATCAATTCGGATTCAAAGAAACTCTTGGGAAGGATTTCTACTTTAAATCCTTTAAACTTATCTTCCAAATCTTTTTCCGTAAGGTTTTCGAGCAAATATAAACATGTAGTGTAGTCACATTTAATAGTGGCTTCGCTTTCCACTTTAACCAAACCTATTGTTTCAACAGAATCAATAGCTGTTACCTTTCCGTCAATACGAACATGGGGGAGATTGTTAATAGGAGTGCTGTTGAAATCGAGGAACTTTTTTTCCAAATCGATTTCGAAGTTTTCGAAGATATTTTCTAGGATTTTATATACTTCTTCCAGAAGTCCGAAGCGACCGAGGGCGTTGTAGAACACGAACTTCGAGTTTGGGTACATCTTCGCAAGCTGGACCAAGAATTTCAATTTGCACTGAAATATCTGTTCTTGAAATCCGGAAAATCCTTCGTAATGCTCAAAAAGAGAGATGTTGTTGACCTCGACAACCACTTTTTATTCCTCCCAACGGACTATTTTGTTTATACTTACAATAGTTCAGCAGCTAGGCTTGCCAATTCGGATCTCTCACCTTTTTTCAAAAAGATATGGGCTGCGATAGGTTTTCCCAGAAACCTTGAAGCAGCGTAAACCAACCCATTACTACTTTCATCAAGATAAGGAGTGTCTATCTGATACGGATCACCGGTTAGAACCACTTTTGTCCCTTCTCCTGCTCTTGTTAGTATAGTCTTAACCTCCAAAGGGGTTAAGTTTTGAGCCTCGTCGATGATTATAAACTGGTTTGGGATAGACCTTCCTCTTATGTACGTTAGTGCCTCAAGCTCAACAATTTCTTTCTTCATAACTTCTTTTAAACTAACATTGTTCAATCTACACAAATACTCAAGGTTGTCCATAACACCACTCATCCAAGGAGAAATCTTTTCCTCAAGCGCGCCAGGTAGATACCCTATGTCCTTACCACCCATTGGTATTAACGGCCTTGCAACTATTATTCGTTCATACAAACCTTCCACAAGAGTCTTTTGAAGTGCAGCAGCAAGTGCGAGGAATGTTTTTCCAGTTCCTGCTATACCAATCAATGACACTAGCTTTATATCGTCCTCTAATAGTGCGTCTAAAGCAAAGAGCTGTTCTTTGTTTCTAGGGCTGATACCAAACACTTTTGATTTAAGATTTATCTGCACAAAATCTTGACCATCGAACCTGAAGAAACCTTCTTTGCTTTCAACGTATTCGTTAACATAAAGTTTTTCTACGTTCAGCTCTTTTAAAGAACCAACAGAAACATATCCTAGTGGCAAAAGAGATAAATCGCTCTTGTCCGTAAGATAGTCTTCCGCTTGTAAACCAAGAGCCAGTGCCTTTAAACGTAAGCTTATGTCTTTTGATACTATTATCGTGGGTTCTGTTCTTGTGGTTTTTAGAAACATCGCGTAGCTTAATATCCAATTGTCCACGTACTTTTCAAATAAAAATTTCACCTGGTGTCTATCAAAATCACTCTCACTAAGCACCGGTATTATTACTTTGCCACCGCTGTCTAATTTAACTCCATCGTGAAGGTTACCTTTTTTTCGTAGTTCTTCCAAGACCCTAATAGCTGTTCGAGCGCTTTTTCCAACTCGTCCTTGTTCCTTTTTGAGCTTATCTAATTCTTCTATGACGGGCAAAGGGATGAAAACATTATTATCCTCGAAAGAATATATAGCTTCCGGGTCATGTATCAAAACATTGGTGTCTAAAACGTAATTCTTAACCATTAGTATTCCCTCCCCATCCACCGCCTCAGAAATTCGTGGATTCTCTCCCAGCCGAACATATCAAAAAACTTGATAAACACATTTGCAGTCACAAGTGCATCATCATATGCTCTGTGTGTGACCTTGTGTGAAATTCCCATCTCTATCGCCAGTGTTTCCAGCTTTTTTCCCCTGCCGTATACTGTTTTTGAAATTTCCAGGGTATCTATGTAATATACGTCCAGCGGTAGCTGTCCAACTTCTTTGGCAGCGTAATCGAGAAAAGTCAAATCAAAACGTGCGTTATGGAAGACCAGCACGGTATCTCTGGAATACTTTCTAACAACGGCCAGTACATCCTCTAATCCAGGCGCACTTTGTATGTCCTTTACCGAAATTTTGTGTACGCTCTGCGCGTAAGTCTGAATGCTGACCTTTGGGTTAACCAAAGATGTGTAAATCCAATCTTTAACTATTTTTCCCTTGTATATCGGCACGATTGCTATTTCGATAATGCGATCCCCACCTGACGGGTCTATTCCCGTCGTTTCTATATCAACAGCGCAATACACATTGTCATCCCATGCCACGACTCGGTTCTCCTTTTCATTTTAGCTTTTTTCAACCTTTTCAATACTAATGTCGTAGCGTATTGCTTACGTAATTAACTCTTCTCCTCCACCTCTTGCAATTACAATTTCGCCCGCTTCTTCAAGTCTTCTTATAATATTAATTATCTTTTGTTGAGCTTCCTCAACATCTTTTACGCGAACAGGTCCCATGAATTCAATTTCATCTTTCAGTAGCTGCTGTGCACGTTTCGACATATTATTGAATATCTTCTGTTTCAGTTCCTCAGACGCACCCTTAAGAGCTACAGCAAGGTCCTGCGTGTTAACTTCCCTGAGGACAAGCTGTATAGACCTGTCGTCAAGTTTAAGAATATCTTCAAAGACAAACATCCTTCTTCTGATTTCTTCGGCAAGTTCTGGTGATTCGTACGTTAGTCTTTCCATAATGGTCTTTTCAGTTGACCTATCAAGATTATTCATAATCTCGGCTGCTGTATCCAGGCCACCAACAGCACTAAGGGTTTGAGTTGTAACACCGGCGAATTTCTTTTCAAGCAACTTTTCAACTTCTTTGACAACATCAGGAGACGCACGTTCCAAAAGAGATATTCGCTTGATAACTTCTATTTGCAAATTCTCAGGGAGAGCACCTAAAACTTGTGCAGCGACGCGAGGTTCAAGAAAACTAAGAACCAGTGCAATCGTCTGGGGATGCTCTGATTGTAGGAAGTTAACAATTTGCACAACGTCAGCATTACGCATAAACTCGAATGGCTTCACAGATAGGTTCGAAACAAGCCTTTCGATAATCTGCATAGCCTTTTCTGGTCCAAAAGCTTTTATGAGCATTTCTTTAGCATATTCAATACCACCAGTTATTATCATTTCTCTTGCTTTTGTCAAATTCTGGAATTCTTCGAGAACAGCCTTGCGTTCTTCGTTTGTAACCTTACCAAGATTCGCAATCTCTATCGTCAGCATCTCTACTTCTGATTCTTCGAGATTTTTCAACACTCTTGCCGCCTTCTCAGGACCCATAGTGACCAACAATATGGCTGCTTTACGCCTTCCTGTCAACTTTCCAGCCATAATCTCATCCTTTCTCAGATATCCAAACTTTTAAAACCGTAGCCACATCTTCAGGAGAGGTATCAGCAACTTGTTGCAAATAAGCTTTGAGTTGTTCCAAAAGCGCTTCTTCCTCCGCACCAGCTGGCATTTCTTCTTCCGTAATTGCTTCCAATGTTCTTTGAGCCTCTTCCTGTAAAGCCCTGTATCTTTGCTCCATCAACTTTCTCGCTTTCACTTTCTTGAACTGTATTAATCCAAGGTAAGTTGCAAAGAATATTAGCACAGATGCAAGCATCAGGAGAACCAACCTGGTTCGTAACTTTTGCAGTTCCGTAGTTGCTTGCACCTGCTTGTAGAATTCTTGTTCAAATTCCCTACTGAACGGTAGGAACGCAACAGCGTAAGTTACTGAACCTTCTGGAGTATTTGCGTCTATGCTTTTTTGAATTACCGAACTGATAAGTTTTTCAACTTGGTCTTTTGATGTCCTCTCGAGAACCGTAGAGGAAGAGTCAATTATAACGGAGAGTGTTATGTTCTCTATCTCACCCTCGGAGTTTTTCACAATATTCTCGACAATCTGGTTCAGTTCGTAATTGACTATTTCGTGGCTTTTTTGGTAATACCCTTGGGTTGTAGGAGATGTAGACTCATAAGTTGTTGGTGGGATGTTCGATTCCGTCCCCACAGGACCTCCTGACGTTGGTTGACTGGTTGAATACTCTTGCTCAGTTTCTTTACTTCTCACCAATCCTTCCTTTTTGTTCGGTGCTGTATAGGTTGTTATTTGCTTTTCTATCTTTTCCCAGTTCAACTTAATGTCCGGTATAACTTCTACACGTCCTGGTCCAAAAACGTTCTCAAGAGGGACTTTTATTTTCTGCTTGTAGTAATTTTCCAAGCTCACCTTAAGCTCCATCTTTGTCGAAGCCAATGCTGTTGATGTATCCAAATTTAAGAGCGTTGTCAAATCTCGACCGGTTTGATCTATAACCCTGATATTCTCAGGTTTGATTCCTTCGACAGCACCCTGAACTAACGAAACTATACCTTTCACTTGTTCTTTCGTTAAGGACTGTCCAGGTTTCATAACTACCATTACGGAAGCCCTTGGTTCTGACATTTCTCCTCGGACGTAGTAAGTGTACTTTGGTAGAGTTAAAACTACCCTTGCACCATCTACACCTTGAATTGTAGAGATAGTTCTTTCCAATTCTCCCTGAAGAGCTATCTGGTATCTAACTTGCTTATCAAAACTTGTTGCACCAAGATTGTTTTGGTCTAGAATTTCGAATCCTCGAGACGTTCCTGCAAGCACACCAGCTGACGCTAATCGCATACGCACTTCGTAAACATTGTAATTTGAAGGTATCAATATCTTGTTTCCAGCTTCTACTTTATACGGAATGCCCAAAGATTCTAGTTGTTGCAAGATAGGACCTGCATCTTCTTCTGTCTTTGTGGTGAGTAACAAGACATACTTAGGAGCATTTATTATAGCAAGTAAAATAATAGCCATTATAACAGAAACGGCTACCATAACAATTATTAACTTTTGCGATTTTGGTGCTTCTTTCCACCTTTGAGGTATCTTGGAAAACCAGTCCAAAAATTTTCTAAACCATTCCATGGATTCACCACCAAAGAAAGATTATACCATACAATCGACGAAAATTTACACTAAAGTAAAGATTTTTGTATTAACAAAACGAAAAAAGGTACTATAATTATAATACCAAAGTTTTGAGGTGATTGCAATGTGGAAAGTCAATGTGAAAGATTTAATAAAAGAACGCCGAAAAGTTGTTGAAGGGACATACGCTCCGGAATTCATTGAACTACACACTGGAACGTATAAGGTTTTGCATGGCGGATTCAAAGTAAAAATGGTCCTTACATATGCTGACAACAAGATATTACTTGGTGGCTATGCACGCGGGTATGTCGAAAGACCATGCGACAGATGTTTAAAACTTTCAGAAATGTACATTGACGGAATCATAGAAGCGGTGTATACTTTTGAGAAGAAACCACTTTCAAAAAATGAAGAACTGAAAGATTTGGCTAACGAAATATTGTTGACTGGTGATATAATTGACCTGGAAGAACGCATCGTAGAAGGGATAGTCAGTAGTGCGCCTGATGTTTTTGTTTGTAGTCCGGATTGCAAAGGTCTATGTCCATATTGTGGTGCGGATTTAAACGAAGAACCAAACCACACATGTAAGGCTATGGAGGAAGAACAGGTAGACCCAAGATTCGCAAAATTACTGAAAATAAAGCATACACAGGAGGGATAAGTATGGCTGTACCAAAGCAGAAACGTTCAAGAAGCAGAACACATCACAAAAGGGCAAAGATTTACAGAGCCTTCAGTGTCGCAGTAACAACTTGTCCAAATTGTGGAGCACCAAAACAACCACACAGAGTTTGCTTAAACTGCGGTTACTACGGAAAGAAGCAGGTGTTTGAGGTAGCGAAATGATACGAGTAGCATTGGATGTAATGGGTGGAGACAAAGCGCCGGAAGAAATAAAAGCCGGCGCTTTAATGTTTGCGGAAGAGATTAAAAGTTATAAGAAAAAAGTTCACCTAGTGCTTATTGGAACGGAAGATGCTGTATCTGACTTGAAAAATCATAAACTGGCGGATTATTTCACGTTGGAAATAGTCAAAGACTACTTACCAATGGACATAAAACCTACTGAAGCCCTACGAAGAAAAGAAAGTTCGATGTATGTTGGTGCTCAGTTACTAAAAGAACGCAAGGTGGACGCTTTTGTCAGTGCAGGAAACACAGGAGCATTGTTAGCTTGTGCAACCCTTGTTGTCGGGAGGATTGAAGGAATAGACCGCCCTGCGTTAGCTGTTCCTATTCCTTCTCTCAACGGGTTTACAGTCTTGATAGACGGTGGTGCAAATGCAGAAGTGCGCCCAGATTATTTGATTCAATTTGCAGCAATGGGTGTTGAATATGCAAGAATACTTGGCAAACATTCACCTAAAGTTGGACTGTTAAACGTTGGAACTGAAGAAAACAAGGGAACAGATATGCATAAATTGGCTTATCAAATGCTGAAAGAAAAATTAGGTCCTATGTTCCACGGAAATGTTGAGGGGAACGACATAAATCTTGGAACTGTTGATGTCGTAGTTACCGACGGTTTTACAGGAAACGTTGCGATGAAAACAATGGAGGGTGTTGCAAAACTAATCTCTCAAACAATAAAAGATGAGGCAAAGAAAAGCATAGATGGTATCATAGGTGCGCTTATTTTTTCCAGAGTACTGAAAAAGTTAAAAGAAAGGTTGGATCCTAGAACATACGGTGGGACGTTCTTCTTGGGAGTCAATGGGATAGTTGTAAAAGCTCACGGTAATTCTGATAGAGTCGCTATTAAGAATGCACTAAAAGTTGCAACTCAAGGTGTCGAAAAAGAATTAATTAAAAACTTGGAAGCTCAATTAGCGAGGTGGAAATAAGTTTATGTGTGGAATAGTTGGCATCATTGGACATGAATTCAAAGTGGCCGAACTCATAGAAGGTCTGAAAAAATTGGAATACAGGGGCTATGATTCCGCTGGTATAGCAGCGACGAACGGTAGTCAACTGATTGTTACAAAAAGTGTTGGTCGTGTTGACTCACTAAAACATGTCATTGAAGAAGAAAAAGTAATAAAAAGCGGTATAGCGCATACTCGATGGGCAACACATGGTGCGCCTAACGACACAAACGCGCACCCACACACGGATTGCAGTGGAAAAATTGCAGTTGTTCATAATGGAATCATTGAAAACTATCAAGAACTAAAAGCGGAACTTATAAAAAGGGGCCATAAATTTAAATCAGAAACTGACACAGAAGTCATCAGCCACTTAATTGAAGAGAACTTCAAAGGTAACTTATTCCAAGCAGTTTTGGACACTTTAAAAATCCTGAAAGGCGCCTTTGCAATTGCTGTTATCCATTCTGATATTCCAAACGTCATGGTTGGGGCAAGAAAAGGTAGTCCACTTGTAGTTGGTTGCAACGACAAATACTGTGTTTTGGCATCAGATGTCACACCAATAATCAAATACACACGCGATGTTATATTCCTCGAGGATGGAGACGTGGTCTACATCGAGGGTAATAAAATAAAAATCACTGACTTTTCAGGGAACACACTCATTAGAAAACATACACACATCACATGGGATGAATCGGCAGCGGAAAAGGGTGGATTCAAACATTTTATGTTAAAAGAAATCCACGAGATTCCAGAAGCTATAGAAAGTGCTCTTGTTGGAAGAATAGATTCTAACTACACTCCCAGCTTACATGAACTTGATGAATTCAACTTAGAAAGAGTAAAAAGGATACTTCTTGTTGCGTGTGGAACGAGCTATCACGCAGGTCTTGTTTTCAAATACTTTGCCGAAAAATACCTAGATGTTGACGTCCTTATAGATGTGGCTTCCGAATTCAGATACAGACCTATTAGAATCACTGAAGATACTATAACAATCGCCATTTCTCAATCAGGAGAAACAGCTGACACACTTGAGAGTGTTAGAGCTGTAAAAAAGGCCGGAGGAAAGGTTATCGCTATTTCAAATGTTGTAGGCTCGACAATTACAAGAGAAAGCGACGTAACCTTGTATATGAATGCAGGTCCGGAGATTGGAGTTGCAGCATCGAAAACTTACGTAAATCAGCTTGTATTACTTTATTTACTTGGTTTGTACATAATTAAAAAGCGAGGTCTTTGGAACCAGGAACACAGCGAAATCGTCAAACAAATTGTCGACTCACCAAAAACCCTTAAAGGAATAATCTCAAACAAAGAAATAGAAAATGTATCAGATAATTACAAAAATTACCATCACTTCATGTACATAGGCAGAGGCATAAATACCGCAACGGCACTTGAAGGTGCACTTAAACTAAAAGAAATTAGTTATATAAATGCGGTTGGTTATCCAGCTGGCGAGCTAAAACACGGACCGATTGCACTTTTGGACCCAAAATTCCCAGTCTTTGCCTTTGCGCCAAAAGACAGCCTCTATGAAAAGATGCGAAGTAATATCGAAGAAACAAGGGCAAGAAACGCAAAAATAATAGCAGTTGCAACTCAAGGAGACGAAGAAATAAAGAAAATTGCACATGATGTCATCTACGTCCCAGAAGCACATGAAGACCTCTATCCTTTGATTTTTGCACCTGTAATCCAACTGTTCGCTTACTACATTGCCGACAAACGCGGTTATGACCCAGATAAACCCAGGAATTTGGCAAAGAGCGTTACCGTAGAATAACACAGGTTCGTATTCTGACAAAGAAAAACATAACACCGTGGAAAAATTAAGAGGGGATGAAATTATTATGTCCCCTCTTTTTGTCAAAAAACATAAAGTTTATATACTCTTAACTTAATTTGCTTTGTAAAAAACACTTTTTGGTATATAATAAAAAAGAGCGTGCAGGTTAAAAAGGTTAATGCACGTTAAAACCGAACCGAAGAATATAACAGAGCACAGGGAGGTAAAGTATGGCACAAAAGTTTTGTTCATTTTGTGGACGAGCAGCGGATAAAGTAGAAAAGCTTATCGCAGGACCCGGAAACGTCTATATTTGTAGCGAGTGTGTCGAGTTATTCCACGATATCCTTCAGAGCGATAAGAAGATAAAACCAACAAGCTTTGGCTCAAGAGACAGAAAGGAACTACCAACCCCCTCACAGATAAAAAGCGAGCTCGACAAATACGTTATCGGTCAAGAGCGAGTTAAGAGAATACTCTCAGTAGCGGTTTATAACCACTACAAACGTGTGTTCTTTGGCAAAGATACGTCAGACGTAGAGATTGAGAAATCAAACATAATTCTTATCGGTCCAACAGGTAGTGGAAAAACACTTATGGCAAGAATTCTTGCAAAGATACTCGATGTGCCTTTTGCTATAGCCGATGCCACACCCCTTACAGAGGCAGGTTACGTTGGTGAGGATGTTGAAAACGTAGTTCTTAGATTACTTGAAGTCACGAATTTTGATGTTGAGCGTGCACAGTACGGTATCATATATATCGATGAAATCGACAAAATAGCAAGGAAGTCTCCGAATCCTTCGATAACAAGAGACGTAAGTGGTGAAGGTGTCCAGAAAGGATTGTTGAAAATCGTTGAAGGAACGATAGCTAACGTGCCACCACAGGGAGGAAGAAAGCACCCATACCAAGAATTTATCAAAGTGGATACGACAAACATCCTCTTCATCGTTGGTGGAGCATTCGATGGGCTAGATGAAATAATCAAAAGAAGGATAGAAGGTAGTGCGATTGGTTTCAACGCACCTGTGAAAAGTAAAGAGCAGATGAGACTTGGTGAAATCTTAAGACACGTCACCCCTGATGATTTGGTCCAGTACGGTCTAATGCCAGAGTTTGTTGGAAGATTCCCAGTAATCGGGACACTTGATGATTTGACCGTCGATGACTTAGTCAGGATACTCAAAGAACCGAAGAACGCAGTTCTCAAACAATACAAAAAACTCTTTGAGATAGACGGTGTTGAACTGGAAGTTGAGGAGAGTGCATTGTATGCCATAGCCAAAGAAGCTCTGAGACGTGGCACAGGAGCAAGGGCTCTCAAGAGTGTATTCGAAGAGGTTATGATAGATATCATGTTCGATATTCCTGATTTGAAAGCCGTTGAAAAGGTTGTCGTGACCGAAGAATGCGTCACTAAGCGCGAACGACCAAAGATATACATGAAAGAATCGGCTTAATCAACTTTCAACAAATACATGCTCAAGCTTAAACAAGACGAAGGTGTTGTAGATGATAGTACTTGGGATTGAGACAAGCTGTGACGAGACATCAATTGCTTTGGTTGAAGACAACAAAGTTATAGCAAATCTTGTTTATTCACAGATACTTACGCACAAAAAGTTTGGTGGAGTTGTGCCAGAAATAGCAGCGAGGGAGCATTTAAAAAAGCTCCCCGCTCTTTTTAATCAATTGTTATCTGAAACCCAGGTGGATATTTCGCAAATAGACGGTATCGCCGTCACAAAAGGACCGGGACTTATAGGTGCTTTACTTGTCGGTGTATCGTTCGCTAAGGGATTGGCACTGAGATACAATAAAAAACTTGTTGGGGTAAACCACATAGTTGGACATGTTTATGCAAATTATTTAGCATATTCTGAGCTAAAACCTCCATACATTGTTCTTATGGTTTCAGGTGGTCATACACTCATACTGAAAGTTGAAAATGACTCAAACATAAAACTCATTGGTAGAAGTGTTGATGATGCTGTTGGTGAAGCTTTCGACAAAATAGCAAGACTTTTAAATTTGGGTTATCCCGGTGGTCCCGAAATCGATAGAGCTGCGAAATTGGGGAATCCTAAGGCTTTCCACTTTCCAAGGCCAAAGATGTACGATGCAGACTACGATTTCAGTTTTTCTGGACTTAAGACCGCAGTGCTCTATGAGATTAAGAAACTCAAAGAAAGCGGTGTTTCTGAACTACCAATCAACGACCTTGCAGCAAGTGCCCAGGAAGCGATGATAGATGTGTTGCTTTACAAAGTAACAAAAGCGGCAAAGGACAACAATGTGGATAAAATAGTCTTGGCTGGTGGGGTTGCTGCAAACAGCAGGTTGAGGGAAAAATTAAACGAATATGCTTCTGAGATTGAGTTTTATATACCTCCTCTTGAATTTTGCTCAGACAACGCAGCCATGATAGCAAGGGCTGGGATGGAGCTGTTGAAAAAAGGTATCGACGATGGATTGATGCTTGAGCCCGTTCCAAATTTATTTGAGATGAATGAAATTATTGTCAGCTCTTAATCCTAAGTAGTGGTGATACGAGTGTGAATTATATCGTTGAAGTCGAAGCAGAAGTATTGAAAAGCATAATCAAGAAAGCAGACAAAGTTTGTGGCACGTTAGAACCATCGATGAGAAAGTTGGTATTTCTCTCAGAAGATGAGAGGTTGTATATTATTGCATCCGACGGTTGTCTCAACGGGTATTTTCCTGTTGTCCCATTCTATTCCAAGATAGCCTCTCCTTTTGAAATCCCTCTTGATGTTGTAAAACATTTTGTATCAGAGCTCAGCGGAAAAATCAGCTTGCATTTCCAAGATGGTGTGCTTAGTTTAAAATCTCAGAATGAAACGCTGAGACTTAGGATTGCACCGTTTCAAAAAGATAGAGAAGAGAAAGTCTTTGTCCCAAAACATACGGAAGGTGCTGTTTTTTCGAAAAGAAAACTTTTATCCGAGTTAGATTTTGCATCGTCGTTTCTTGAAGAAGGGAGCTATGTAGACCTATATTTTTCTCGAAACGCTCTCGAGGTTATATCGCAGCACTACGGACTTGTTGCCTACTCTCGCTTAGACGTTGAAAGGAATATGGAAAATCCTGAGTCGGTCTCTGAACTTAACATAGGCAGTTTTTCAATTCGTATACCATACGTATCCGCAAGGCATTTGATTAAAGTTCTTGAAATCGAAGAGACTAACCAAGTGCACTTCTCGTTCGACCCAATCAAGAACAAGGTAGTTATCTTCTCAGGTGATATGTTCACAATGTGTGCAGATATTCCTGAGGAAACACCTCACATGCTTAGAAACTTGTGCATAAGATTTGAACCAAAAATCAGAATCTTGTCTTCTTTACTCCAAAGATTGTTGAGAAGGTCGTTGATTGCAGGAAGGTTTTCGGATGTGGAAATATACTCAAGGCATGGGGAAATCGTCGTTGTTTCACAACACGGTTCAATTGCATACAGAGGTTCGATACCAATCGAAGGAGAAAGTGAAGAAATACGATTCTCTTTTCAAACCAAAGCATTCATGCTCAGAAGCGTATTGAATCGAATAGGAAGCCAATATGTGCTTATCGATAATGTAAATGAATATGTCCTTCTGGCTCCACCATCACTCTCCAGATTCCTGGTTGTTAGAAATCAGGGAATTTAATAACTGCAATGCTTCTAACCTTTTCTCTACGTTGTTTTCAGATTTAGTTTCTTGCGTGATTACCTTTCCTCCAAGACTTCTGTAAATCATATCGCTCAGTTCCTTTAAATCTGTCCTCGCCGCCTTTAACGCATACTGTTGCAAAAGCATCTCTCTGAACCATCTTTCACCAAAACTCTCCTGGATAAGCCCACTCTTCGGGACAGTGTTATACATCTTCTTGAAAACCTCGTATATATACCACGCTGCGAACTCCTCAGAAACCTTTCTGAGCTGTTTTTGATATTCTTCTGATTTCGTATCTACGCTGGGGTGCTTTTTTGGATTCAAAATCTTTCCGCTTTCAGGCTTTTGATTTTCAAAATTGATAATTTTACTCACGTTGTTGACTTTATTGAATTCTATAGCCATGTTCAACCCCTCTTGAATAAATTACATAATTCTCAGTTGTGCGTAAATCACACCAGCTTTGTGCAACTCTTGAATAATCGCAATAATATCCTGGGGTGTCGCGCCAACTGATTTTAAGGCCGTTATGAGATTACCAATCGTAGCTTGCTTATCGCCAATTTGCCCGTTAGATATAACAATAACGAAATTACCATACGAAAGCACAAAATCAGCAATCTTCACATCGCCACCAAACACCACGGTCCCAGTTCGTTCGTTTATTACCACCTGTGCTGGAGTATCTATAGGAACTTCAATCTCCTCAAGTAATGCCAGAAACGCTATCACATCGTCAACGAAAGCATTTGGAACAGTTACCCTTACACTCGCCCCATCGATAGCTTTTGCAATATTTGCTTTGAATGTAGTATTTATAGCAGTGGCTGTTCGTGCAGCTGTTGTGAAGTCAGGCCTATCTAACAATATCGTTATGGTATTTTCATCGACTATGTTCATAGGTATTTCCCTTTCAACAAGTGCGCCGTTTGGAATATAGCCAACTACTGTAAAGCGCTTTTGCAAGCTCGCAGAGCCTTTTGCATCCTCTCCACCGACAGATATCGGTCCTTGTGCAACCGCGTAGATATTACCATCGGCACCGTAAAGTGGAGTTTGTAAAAGAACACCGTTACGCAAACTCTTCGCATCGTTTATACTCGCCACAACGACATCCAGCCTCATCCCCGGCTTGTAAAACGGTGGTATATCGGCAATAACCATAACAAGTGCCGCGTTTCTACTCTTCAGGTCGTTGGGATTGACTGCTATTCCGAAATTCTTCATCATATTTACCAAAAGCGAAGAACTGAGTGACCCACTATCGCCCGTCCCATTCAAACCCACAACAAGCCCTATGCCAAACAACTGGTTATCCCTAGCACCACGAAACTTAGCAAAATCCTTGATTCTAACATTTGCTGAGAACAAAATTGTTGAAATTAAAACTAGGAAAAGCATAATGAATATTGTCTTTCTCACCATACTCATCATACTCATCATACCCCATGCCTCCATCAAGTCTCAGATAAACTGAATCTAAAATCTAAACAAGTTTGCAATTGCAGAAAGGAGTAGCCCTAGCCACGAACTCTGTTGTGGATCATCTTGAAAAACGATTTTGCCATTTTCCCAAATTTGTGCATTGATAAGGTCTGTTGAATTAACTATATTACCAGGCTTTATTGCATCAGGATGGACCCAACCAGTTATGATAATCTCCCTGAGGTCATTCCCAACTTTAATTTGTTTACGTCCTTCGAGGAATAACTTCCCCTGTTCATCGACCTGCTTTACAACAGCAGTCAGCTCCAAAACAGCGTTTGCCTGACTTTTGTTGTCACGCTTATCCGTTGCTGAACCATTCGTTGGTAGATACTTGCTTAAATCAAGCCCCACAAGTTTTGTCCCCGTATTTATCGCATTTAGAAACGCATTTGTCAAAGAATTGACTTGCGATGAAGTTGAAATCCTTGGCGATTCATAGACCACGATTGTAACGTAATCTCCAACCCTGGAAGGTTTGTATGTCCCTATAAGGTTTTTAAACTGGGGATTGGTCGAAGACGTGTAAAGAGAAGTTGCGTATAGACTGGATGCCAAGAAAAATATCGCAAAAAGTGATATTATTAAAATTTTATTTGAGATGCATATCCAGAACTTCTTCTGCATATCTACTTCACCTCCAACACAATTACAGTTCCATCTTGTTGAACAGTTCCTTTTATGATACTTCCATTATCTAGATTCTTCACAGATATGACATTCCCAACATAGCCGTGCTCCAACGCTTGGGCAAGAACAGAAACTGTGACACCTCCCACAATACTGTAAGCTTTTACAATCTGACCTTTTATAACAGTGGGAACATCTTTTGTATATCTCATATCAAGTATTTCACCCTTTATAAAGACCTTGTCTGCAAGCAAAGGCAAATCTTCTTCAAAAATAGGAACTTTGTTCAATGCCAGTACATTCTTTTCGTTATAAACCACATCTTTAACCCCAATTATTTCTCCCCTTTCTATCTTTCTACCTGCAACTGCAACTTTCCTTAAAAGAATCGCTTCATACATGAGAGAAACATATCCAACCGTTCGGTTACCTTTCCTCAGCGTAATTCTGACGAATGGAGAACTCTTATTCGACACTTGAACAGAAATAGAATAATTATCATGCTCTATGATTTGTCCAACTTGACTTTTCAACCTGAACTGCGTTCCTTCTGGATACCGTTTTGAAAGTTCACTCAGCACAATACTGTTTATATTATCGACAGTTAAAACCTCGCCGGTAGCACTTTGAAGGGCACTTTCCTGTGGTTTAGCTTCAATTACAATTGGAACGTTGTCTATTTGAGCTTCAACGTTACCAACACGCTTTTTGATTAAATTGACAAGATAACGCTTATTTAAAGAAAGCGAACTATTAACAGGCACATATGCAACGATTATCTTTTCAAGTACCTCTTTTGGAACATCGGTTTGAGAAGCTTCAACAAGCTCGAGCATAGTCACAGGTCCTCCGGAAGTTGTAACAGAGGATTTGAATGAGACGGAGTATGAATAACTTCTAGATACGATGAATAAGAAGAAAAATATTATCGCTATTAATAAATTTATACGAGTCACTACTTTATCACCTCAGTTACTTGACTTAAACTCTATTTATCATTCCATAATAAACTTTGAGGATCCTTAAATAAAAAAAGCGCACACTGAGTGCGCTTCTGCTGGTTTCACAGAGCAGCGTATCACACATCCAAATCAACTAAACTCAGCTGTCTTGCATGTCTCATAATGTATCCTCTGCGTTCTTCTGCATCTTTACCCATAAGAATTTCAAAGAGATTGTCCGCTTCTTCCGCATCTTCTATTGTTATTCGAATTATCTTTCTGGTCTTTGGATTCATAGTTGTCTCCCAAAGTTGTTCTGGGTTCATTTCTCCAAGACCTTTGTATCTTTGTATTTCATACCGTTTTCCGTTTATGCTCGCAAGCTTTGCCTTCAGTTCTTCATCGGAATACAGGTAGACAGGCTTTTCTCCACTGACTGTTAGTTTATAAAGTGGAGGCATTGCAACGTATATTCTTCCGTTTTCAAGTAAAGGTCTCATGTACCTATAAAAGAGTGCCAAAAGTAGTGTTCTAATATGTGCACCATCGACGTCAGCATCGGTCATTATTACTATCTTTCCATATCTCAACTTTGATTCGTCAAAATTATCTCCGGTCCCGGTTCCAATAGCTGTGATTATATCTCTAATTTGTTCATTTTTGAGAAGTTTTAGTGCATTGCTTTTCTCAACGTTAAGTATTTTTCCTCTCAATGGCAAGATTGCTTGGAAGTTCCTGTCTCTTGCCTGCTTAGCACTTCCACCTGCTGAGTCACCTTCAACAATGAAAAGTTCTGATTCTTCCAAGTTTTTGGTTATGCAGTCTGCAAGCTTTCCAGGCAATGTCGATGCACCAAGACTACTTTTTCTTTTTACAGCCTCTCTTGCACGTTTTGCAGCCTCTCTTGCCTCACGTGTTTGCTGTGCCTTTTGGATTATAACCTTCAAGACAGACTCGTTAACTTCAAAGTAATCTGTTAGCTTGTCCCTAACAACTTTTGCGACAGCATCTTGAACTTCTTCGTTACCAAGTTTGGATTTCGTCTGTCCTTCAAACTGAGGTGTTCCCATCATCAAGACAGCTATGACTGCCGTCATCCCTTCACGCAGGTCTTCACCTTTGAACGGTTCACCTTTTATCATATTTTTCTTCTTTCCAAGTTCGTTAACAACTCTTGTGAAAGCTGTTTTAAAACCTGTCACATGCGTGCCACCGTCGACGGTCTTTATGTTATTCACAAACGAGATAATCTCCTCAGTATCACCATCGGTATACTGAAAAGCTATTTGGACCTGAGTATCTTGGACACTGCCTTCTATGTAAACTACTTCGTGGAGCGTTTTTTCTCCTTTGTTTAAGTAGGATACAAATTCTTTCAATCCTCCTGAGTAATGAAGGGTTCTCTGGATATTGTTTCTCTCGTCAATAAATTCAATAGTGACATTTGGATTTAAAAATGCCAAGTCTCTAAGTCGTGTGAGTATCGTGTCTGAATCGAATTCAACGGTTGTGAATATAGTTTTATCCGGTTTGAATCGAACTATCGTTCCACGTTTCGTAGTTTCACCAATAACCTCTACTTCTGTTACTTTTTGACCTCGTGCGTAGCGTTGGCGGTAGATTTTACCATCTCTGTGAACTTCAACTTCCATCCATTCTGAAAGTGCGTTCACAACGGAAGCACCAACACCATGTAAACCTCCGCTAACTTTGTAGCTCTCTTTTGAGAATTTACCTCCAGCATGAAGAGTGGTCATTACGACTTCCAGTGCACTGGTTCCTGTTTCAGGATGTATATCAACAGGTATTCCTCGCCCGTTGTCTTCAACTTCAACAGAACCATCGGCCTTTATAGTCACTTTAATTTTGTCACAGTAACCTTGGATGGCTTCATCTATACTGTTATCAACAATTTCGTACACAAGATGGTGCAAACCTGTCTTCCCCGTAGACCCGATGTACATACCGGGTCTTTCGCGAACAGGCTCAAGACCTTTCAAAACCTTTATGTTTTGTGCAGTGTATTGATTTGTCATTTCTTCTTTGTTCACAACGTTATCCACAATTGCCACCTCCAATTTAAAAAACTCTTCTTAACCCCTACGTTCAACTTCAATCTTCAAATCTGAAATTGCCAGCCCTAAGTGCTGTTCTATCCTTTTTTTGACCTGACGTTTCATCTTCCTTAGTTCATTAACCCACATTATATCGTCACACACAACCGTTACTACCCCTGAATCGAAGTTTTTGAAAGCGCAGTGCTTTGAAATTGCACTGCCGAGTATCTGCGTAGTTCCATCCTCCAATAAAGACATGATAAGCAACTTTCTAAAGAATTCGTTGCTCTTTGCTAAATCTTCAAATACTCTTTTTAGAGTAAGCATTTTACATACTCCTCAAATTCTTTGGCTAGATTTTCAGAAAGGCTTGTACTAAGAGTTTTTAATGTGCCAATCTGATGAACTGGAACAATACCTCTGCTTGTGTGTGTTAAGAAGACTTCGTCAGCGTAGAATATTTCATATGGTTCGACGTATCTTTCTTCGACACTGTATCCTTTTTCTTTTAAAAATTTTAACACATACATACGTGTAATTCCGTCCAAAATACCAGAATCTAATGATGGGGTTACAATCTTATTGTTCTTCACTAAAAACACGTTACTAAATGTCCCTTCACAAAGTTGTCCTTTACTACCAAGTAAAAGCACATCGTAATTATCACCTTTTGTAAGTCTTGCAAGGTATATATCTGGTCTTCCTATAGATTTCAAATCTGGAGGAATGCTATTTGCATCCGCTCGTCGGACGGTTGTGAAATCTATCTTAACGTAATCAATTTCAAAATCTTCGGTAGATTCCTGAAGAACGTAACTAATCAATCTACCGTCGTATACGTATACTACTCTTATTCTTTCTGAAAGATTGTCGTATATTAGCTTTTCAAACTCCTTATAAGTAGGAGGTTCTATCCTTAAGTATCCCAATGATTTACAGAGTCTACGGTAGTGTTCACTAATCGCAAATGGTTTTCCATTGTAACTCCTAAGAGTTTCGTAAACAGCTATTCCCCTTGTTAATGCTTCAAGAATTTCACTCGTTTGATGCGTGCTTTTGAACAACCTTCGACACCACGCCTTCGTTTGTAACAGAACATATCTTTACTTTTGAGAATTCTCCTGTAACACCACAGTTACTTTCGTGGAGTAAGTAGTATTCATCATATCCATAAGCAATTCCATTCTGGACACCTTCGACCAATACGATGGTCGTCTTACCTACAAGCTTCTTTCTATACTCGTATGCAACATTATCTGCGTGCTTGATAAGAATCTCTGCACGCTCTTTCTTGATATTTCCTGGAATTTGGTTTTCAAAACGTGCAGCAGGTGTATTAGGTCTTTGCGAATACCTAAAGGTATGGACTTTGCTGAACTCTACAGTTTTAACAAAATCTAAAGTTTCTTTGAATTCCTCTTCTGTTTCTCCAGGAAAACCAACCATTATATCGGTTGTGATAGAGAACAATGGGTCAAATTCTCTGAGTTTGAGAACTCGAGAGATGAAATCATCCGCCGTATAGTTTCTACCCATCCTTCGCAACACACTTGTGCTTCCACTTTGAGCAGGGATATGCAAATGATTACAAATTCTCTCTTCTTGAGCAATAACTTCTATCAACTCATCTGTCAAATCCTCAGGATTTATCGAGCTCAACCTAATTCTGAAATCCCCTTCAAGCTTTGCAATCGTTCTGAGTAATTGTGCAAGATTTAAACCTAAATCTGCACCATATTTTCCTAAGTTTAAACCTGTTATCACTATTTCTCTGTGTTTTTTGCTAACAAGCTTTTCTATCTCTTTGACGACAACTTCCAACGGTTTGCTTCTAATCTTCGTGCCTCTCAGAGAACGTATAACGCAGTATGTACATCCATTGTTACAACCATCTTCAACTTTCACAAAAGCTCGGGAACGCTCAGTTACCGAGTTTTCAACAATTTCAAACGATATATCATCCTCTTCCCAGTAACGTGAGTTGAAATAACCGCCTACTTCGTTTATAAAGCTCAGTATACGCTTTTTTTCAAGGTTTCCTAACACTAAGTCTACACCCAGATTTTTGTATTCTTCAACTGTTCTGGGAACTTGAACATAGCAACCTGTGAGTATTATTTTAGCATCTGGATTGAGCTTTCTTAAATGCCTTACTGTTTGTCTAACTTTTCTCTCTGCTTCGCTTGTGACAGCGCAACTGTTGAGTATATAAACCTCTGCTCCCCTGTCTTCGCCATAAAGTACCACATAACCCGCGTTTTCAAGCATTTCTATCATTAATTCACTTTCGTATTGATTAATCTTGCAACCATGAGTAATTACCGAAACTCTCATCAGCGTTTCACCACTCCTGTCCAATCAAATGTTTTTACCTAACTTCCTCGGGTATCTCAGCATTAATAGCTCTCTGCAAAATTGCAACTCTTGTAACATAACCAAGCAGTACGTTGTTCGCATCAACAACAGGAATCATCTTATAGCCTTTCCTCATTATCATATCTGACACATAAAGCAACGTATCGCCAGGTTTGACGGTGAATACAGGCTTTGTTGCGTATTTACCAATGGGCTCCTTGGCTACCTTCTTCAAATTTTTTATGAATAAGTTCGTATCTGGCAAAAACGCTGCTGTTTGAAGTAAATTAAAATAGCTTGGCAAACACGCCTTGATTATATCATCTTCGCTTACAAATCCGACAACTTTCAAATCTGTGTCTACAACGCAAACACCTGATAGTCCAGTTTTGTTAAGTATTTCTATAACCTCTTCAACGGTGTCATTTTCGAAAACGAAAGTTAAATCGTAGGTCATGAAATCCTTAACCTTGAGATTCTGCATGTTATTCCACCCTCTCAGTTGTGATATGGGCTAGGAATTCTTCAATTTGACCTACTGATGGAGGTTCTTTACCCAAATAACTCGTCTTTGCAACGGCCGCCGCGTAACCATACCTTGCCATATCAAGACAACACTTGTTTTGAAGACGCGCATACACCATTGCAGCAACAAACGTGTCTCCGCTACCAAGTAGGTATGAGTGGTCTATCTGAATTTTTGGTGAGAACTTCCAAACACCGTCTTCGTTTGCAACAAAATCGTATATCGTTTTGTATGACAATATAACCAGTCTTGCTCCTTGTTTAACAAAGTCTTTCGCTGCCCTTACATACTCCTGCTCGGTGCTCAAAATATTTCCAAGCACTTTTTCACTTCTTCGCATGTCGTATTTCAGAACGTCTGGAAATGCAATTTTTATGGAATCGGCTATAATCTCATCGCGCGCTTCCCAAAAAACAAATTTATTGTATTTCTTTGCTATCTTCGTCAGCTCGCCGTAGATACTGTTTGGCACACCTCTTGGAATGCTCCCTGAAATCACAACTACCTTTACCTTCTGCACCAGCACTTCGTATCTTTTTATAAACTTTCTAACGTCTTCCTCACTTACAGTCGGACCTTCCGAGTTTATCTCTGTTAGTGTATGGTTTACTGTATCCTCGATAGCTATATTCTCACGAGTTTCGTCGTTTATCCTCAAAAAACTTGTGGTTATAAGCGTACTTTTCTTCCGTAACTCAGAAAGTAATACATTACCAACATAGCCACCGAGAAAACCTGTTGCAATAGAACTAACACCGTAATGAGACAAGATAACAGCAACATTAACTCCCTTTCCACCAGGGCTCATTGTATTTTTTTCATTCGGAACAATATTCAATTTGTCAATTTTAAAATTGTCAATAACAAATTCACGATCCAAAGCTGGATTAAGACATACAGCCAAAACTTCCATAATTCATACCCCCAATACATACTCTTTGGGATCCCCGTAGAACTTTACCTGTCCGCTTTTCATCACAATGAGCACATCACCTAAACCTATAAATCTTTTCAGTGTTCTTGTCGCCAATATTATAAGCTTGTATTCGGAAAGTCCTTTAAGCATTCTTGTAACTGATTCTACATGCTCGTCATCAAGATGGTCGAGCAAACAATCGAGTATAAGTATTGAAGATTGTCTAAGAGAGGAAACAAAAAGAAGCAGTCCAATTTTTTCCAGCACATACAAAGAAGAAATTGGTGTTTTTTCGAATTTATAAAGAGCCTTTAACACTCCAAAATTATCAAGCTCTCTAGCGTGGTCTTCTATTTTGAATTTATAACTCGAACCAAAAACTAGTCTAATGAGTTCTTTGAAGTTGAGATAATCAAGCGATTCGAGAAAGTTTGTATCCAAGTAAGTAACTATCTGCCTAACTTCTTTTTCATCCATTTGAAAGATGCTTCGGTCATCAAAATATACGTTCCCTGCGTATTCTATATTTGGGTAAACTTCTTGGTTCAGCAGGGCAAAGCTCCTGAGGAACGCGGACTTACCGGAACCCCTGGGACCATACAAAACTGCAAGTTGACCGACATTGAGAGATACATTCACATTTTCAAATAGCACACTGTCTTCTACTTTCGCACCAAATTTTTCACAGGTTACATTTGTTATCTTACTTTGAGTCTTTCTTTTTCTCATCCTTCTTCACCGTGTCCTTTAATCTTTCCTCCAGTTCTGATTTTGCTTTTTCATCACCCAAGTTGGCAAGCTTTATCAGTTCGTATTGAGAAAGGGTTTTTTCTTTCTTCAACTTGACGACCTTTTGCACTTTACCAGCTCCTTTTGATTAGTTCTTCTTTTTTTGTATTATACCATAAAACCCAGGTTCTTGCACCGACCGACAGATTAACATTCTTAGGCTCAGGTTAAGAAAGGTGAACAAAAAGTAAAAAATGGGCTACGCAAACTGTAGCCCATTTTAATACTGTCTTTTTTCGTTACGTTTTGCTTTTTGCCCATTCGTGTTGTTTTATGCTTGCTGTTTAATAAACTCTCCCAATCTCCTCATGCCCTCTTCTATCTTTTCAACTGATGTAGCAAAACTGATTCTCACAAAACCTGGCATTTCAAACGCACTACCTGGAACTGTTGCAACTAATTTTTCTGAAAGTAGCCGCTTACAAAATTCTTCATCGCTACCATCAACTTTGAAGAAAAGGTAAAACGCACCTTTTGGCTCAACAAATTCTAATCCGTAGTCTTTTGCAAATTTCAATACAACCGCTCTTCGCTTTTTGAATTCTTCAATCATGGGGGCATTATCCGTGTTACATGCCTCTATTGCCGCGTATTGAGCTGGGGTATTTATATTCGAACTAACATGACCCTGGATTTTGGAAATCCTCTTTTTTATCTCTTTGTTCTTAGTTGCCGTGTAACCTACACGCCAACCTGTCATCGCGTGGGATTTACTGAATGCGTTGACGTATATAAGTAGTTCATCCTTTACAAGCCCATACATAGAAATGTGTTTTCCTTCGTAAACAAGGTCATCGTATACTTCATCACTAATAACAAATATATTTCTCTCATTCGCTATCGTTGCAATGAGTTCGAGCGTTTCCTTATCATAAATGCCACCCGTTGGATTGTTTGGTGAATTCACGAGTATGGCTTTGGTCCTCCCCGTTACGTGTGAGATAATTTCCTCCTTTGTAGGGATAAAACCGTTTTCGAATCTCGTTCTAACAATCACTGGTTTACCTCTTGCTATCAACACTTGCGGAACGTAGCTAACCCATAATGGAGCGAACATCAAAACTTCATCGTTCTCTTCAAGTATTGCAGAAAAAGCGTTGAAGAGTGCCTGCTTGCCTCCGTTGCTAACAACAATTTCATCGGGAGAGTATGATACACCCTTCTTTTCTTTCAAGTATTTCGATATTGCTTCGCGTAGCTGAGGTATACCGTTACTGTCTGTGTACTTTGTGAACCCTTTTTGCAAAGCTTCAATAGCTTTATCAACTATATTTTTCGGTGTTGGAAAATCTGGCTCTCCAACGGTAAAGTTAATTACGTCTTTGCCTTCGGATAAGAGTTTTTTTGCTAGTGCATCAATCTCCAGTGTTTTTGACGGTGCTATACATTCTGTAGGATGCATTTAATAACACCACCTAATTTGCACGTTTTGTGTGTTTTGATGTTTGACTTACTCTCTTACTTTTTGTATCTGAATATTGGGAATTTCGTTGCCGAGACATCATCTAACCTTTTAACAGGGGTTGTGTATGGAGCCTTTTTAACAAGTTCTGGATTGCTGTGAGCTTCTTCGTAAATTTTTTCCATGATTTCCACAAACCTGTCAAGAGTCATTTTGCTTTCGGTTTCCGTTGGTTCTATCATCATCGCTTCGTGAACGATAAGTGGGAAGTAAATAGTAGGCGCGTGCATTCCGTAATCAAGTATTCTCTTTGCAATATCTAATGTCTTCACACCTGTTTTCCTTGCGAATTCCTCGTTGTCGATTACAAATTCGTGCATGCAAATTCCATCGTATGCAACTTTGTAAAGCCTTGAAAGCTTCTTCCTTAAATAATTTGCGTTTAGAACAGCCATTTCACTTACGTGTTTTAGTCCTTTGTTTCCCATCGTAAGGATATACGTGTATGCTTTAACCATTACTAAGAAATTACCGTAGAAGCTACGCACCATACCTATGGATTTTGGTAAATTGTAGTCCAAATCATATCCATTTTCCGTCTTTCTCACAACGGGCACGGGTAAGTAAGGTGCTAAATGTTTTTTAACACCTATTGGACCACTTCCAGGTCCACCCATGCCATGTGGTGTGCTGAACGTTTTGTGGAGATTTAGATGAACAATATCGAATCCCATATCTCCAGGGCGGGTTCTACCCATAATTGCATTCAGGTTTGCTCCATCGTAGTAAAGTAGTGCACCAGCTTCGTGTGCCATCCTTGCTATTTCAAGTATGTCTTTTTCAAAAAGACCCAATGTATTCGGGTTTGTAAGCATTATTACAGCAACGCTGTCGTCCAAGTGTGCTTTCAACTCATCGAGGTTTACACATCCATCTTCGCCAGATTTTAATTCAATAACCTCGAATCCTGCCATTGCAGCAGATGCAGGATTCGTTCCGTGCGCACTATCTGGAACAAGCACTTTTCTTCTCTTTTCAAGCTCGCCTTTATCTTCAAAATAAGCCCTCGCAACCAAAAGCCCTGTCAGTTCTCCATGTGCACCTGCTGCTGGTTGGAGTGTCATATCATCGGTTCCTGTTATCTCACAAAGCAGTTCCTTTAGATGTCCCATGAGCTTTATCGCACCGGTAATTGTTTCCCTTGGTTGGAACGGATGGAGGTTTGTAAAGAGTGCTGCCATGTCTTCGTTTATCTTTGGATTGTACTTCATTGTACAAGAACCAAGAGGATAGAAACCTCTATCAACAGAATAATTCTTAAGTGCAAGGTCTGTGTAGTGCCTTACAACATCCACTTCGGATACTTCAGGAAGCATTGGAGGTTTTTTCCTCAGTAAGTGTTCTGGGATTTCACATTTAACTTCTTCGATATCGTAAACAGGTAATTCGTAACCTTTTCTCCCTGGAACGGATTTTTCAAATATTGTCATTTTGACATCACCTCAACAAGTTTCATCATGGATGTCCTGGTGTTAACTTCCGTTGCACACACAAGCGCGCTCGGTCCAAGTGATTTGTATACCCTGTCTATTGGTATCGGACCGAGTATACCTTCCTTAACCATAGCATGCCACTTTTCCCTATAATTCTCTGGTACCTTAATCACAAATTCGTTGAAGAATTCACCTTTGAAAATCCTCTGGAATCCTTTTTCTTCGAGCATCTTGGCAAGAACGTGCGCGTTGTTGTAAGACCTCCAAGCAACTTCCTTTAGCCCTTGTGGTCCCATCGTGGAAAGATAAATTGCGTTAATTAAAGCTATATATGCCTGGTTGGAGCAGATGTTAGATGTGGCTTTTTCTCTTCTGATATGCTGTTCTCTTGTTTGAAGTATCATTACATAACCTTTCTTACCCTCTATATCTTTTGTTTCTCCAATAAGCCTTCCAGGCATCTTCCTTACGTGTTTTTCAAGTGTTGTGAAAAAGCCTATGCCTGGTCCTCCAAGGTTTGGAGTAACACCAAGCGCTTGCCCTTCACCAACAACGATATCAGCTCCAAACTTCCCTGGTGCTTCCAGCAACGCTAAGGATACCGGTTCCGCCACAACTATGAACACAACATTCTGAGGCACAAGCTCCCTGATAGTTTTTAAGTCTTCAATAACTCCAAAGAAATTTGGATACGCAACTGCTACCGCTGCAACGTCCTCGGAAAGCAAATTCTTCAAGTTGTTAATATCTACTTTTCCAGTCTCATCGTATTTAATTTCCAAAATTTCAATCCCCTGAGGTTTGGTGTAAGTCTTGGCAACCGTTCTGTATTCGGGGTTTATTGACTGTGCAACAAGCATTTTGGTTTTTCCAGTTATTCTTGTTGCCATCAACAAGCTTTCTGCAAAGGCACTCGCACCATCGTACATGGAGGAGTTCGCCACTTCCATGCCTGTTAATTCACACATCATGGTTTGGTATTCAAATAACATTTGGAGGGTGCCTTGAGAGACTTCTGCCTGGTAAGGAGTGTAAGCGGTAACGAAGTTAGGATTTGAAGCCAAGTGTTTAACGACCGTAGGAATGTAGTGGTAATACACACCTGCGCCTAAGAAGACGTTCTCAGGGTCAAACGATACATTCTCTTTAGCCAAGCTTTCGACTATTTTCCTTACTGTAAATTCATCCCTACCTTCGGGTATGTTGTAACCATCTATTGTTTTGGGCACATCGACGAACAAATCATCGATACTGTTAACACCTATTTCTTGGAGCATTTGTTTGATTTCTTCCTCAGTGTGCGGTATGTACCTGTGCACGTAACTCACTCCCTTCTAACTTCCTGCTCGATTTCAAATTGTTTACTTTCGTGACCTTACACTACCACGATAGAATGGAGTTTTAACAACCGTTCCGTCTACATATTTGTCTCTTATTAACACCTGAACAATATCTCCAAGTTTGATATTCGCATCTACAAGAGCAAAGGCTATTGGCTTGTTCAACGTTGGGGAGAACGTTCCGCTTGTTATGTAACCTACTTTTTGCCCATCTTTGTAAACTTCCATGCCATGTCTTGGGACAAGCTTTGATTCGAACGTCAACCCTCTGAGTCTTCTTTTTAGTCCTTCCTCTTTTTGTTTGAGTAACGCTTCCTTGCCGTGGAAATCACCTTTTTCAAACTTTACTGCCCAGGAAATTCCCGCCTCGAGTGGTGTTACTGTTTCATCCATATCGTTTCCATACAACAAAAGCCCTGCTTCAAGTCTAAGAACATCTCTTGCACCCAACCCAGCTGGTTTTATACCAGTCTCAAGTAATTTGCGCCAAACAAAGGGTGTCTCGTTGGCAGGTAGGTAGAGCTCAAAACCATCTTCGCCTGTGTAACCAGTTCGTGAAATAATACCTTTCACTCCAAATATTTCACCTTCTGCGAAGGAATAAAATCCTATATCTTCGAGATTAAGATTTGTATGTGGTTGGAGTTGTTCTTGGGCTTTTGGACCTTGAACGGCAATCAGACCTGTCTCGTCCGATATATCTTTAAGGGTAACGTTGAATTTCTGTGCCAGGTTCGATAAGTGATTGAAATCTTTCGTTATATTCGCTGCGTTCACTACGAACATAACCTTATCAGGTGCAATTTTGTACACAAGTAAATCATCTACGAATCCACCCTCTTCATTACACATTGCTGTATAGATGACGTCTCCAAATCCAATCGAACCAAAATCGTTAGTTACTACATAATTTGCAAAGTTTATAGCATCTGGTCCTTCACACAAAAATTCTCCCATGTGAGAAACATCAAACATTCCAACTTCTTTTCTTACCATGTTTACCTCAGCAACAATTCCCTCGTATTGCAATGGCATGTAATAGCCTGCAAATTCTACCATCTTTGCTCCTAACTTTACGTGGTCTTCATACAACGGTGTGTATTTCACCTTAGTTCCCTCCTTTTGAAGTAAATTACAGGCTTCATCGTAATACTCCTCAGGCACTAATACCTCGCATTGAGCACTACTTCCAAAAATCGGATGAACAAACACGTCCGTCTTTTGAATAATCACCGGGATACCATATGCCTCTAAAAACTTCTCAACAAGTTTTGCTTCTATTTCGCCTATTGTACTTTTGATTATCTTCCACATGACTGACACCATCTCCAGAAAAGAGTTAATCTTCTCCTCAAAATCTATTTTAGTTTGCAACTCTAAGTTTTTCAAAACACCCTTATTCTTCCCAGTAACGTTTAGGAACGATTTTTAAGTGTGAAGCGTCTTTTTTGTATCGTCCCACCTTCGCACACGGTCTTCCGTTAACTTCCACAATGTCTGCAGTGATATCTATTTTCTTCTTCAAAAGTTTCGAGCCAACACCGTAGACATCTACAGGAACCCCTAATGATTCAAAGAGTTTTATCTTTTCCTCGTCAAACCCACCTGAGACAACTATCTTTAAATCCTTTAATCCGACCTTGTCAAATTCATTTCTTGCCTTCCAAACAAGTTCAGGACACACACCAAACGATTGAGGACCGATTGGAGTAACTGATTTATCTCTTAGATTTCCCGAAGTGTCGAATCTAACTCCCCAGATTTTGTTTTTGCCAGGTCCTATTATTGGCGATGGATCCGTCTCTCCAAGGATGAAAGGTTTCCCCATCACGTGTTCGTAATGCTTTTTAACAACTCTGAACGTTGTCCCGATAACATCGTTGTCCCAGTCTACAAGGACTATCCTGTTCACATTTTCCGGCATGTATTTGTCAAATGCAATAGCTGCGTCTTCAGTGCTACCATCGTATGCTGCGATTAATGCGTGTGGTATAGTTCCCATGGATTCAACTCCCCAGTAATCCGCGTTCGCATCGGTCGATACCCCGAACGCACCTGCTTTAAGCGCAGCGTATCCATCCGTTGCTTGGACCCAGTAATGGTCAAAACGAGCACTGAAGAAAAGTATAGGTTTTCCGTTTGCCGCTTCAACAACTTTCCTAACAGCAGTCGCTGTGCTCGTTGCGCGGGCTATGACTCCAAGTAAGACGGTTTCAAGGTAACCAAAGTAGACAGGGTCACCTTCGATAGTCATCAGTGGCTCACCTTCAGGAACAAATTCACCATCGTAGACTGCTCTCACTTCTATCTCATCCCACTTATCAACCCAAAGGTCGTTCAATTTCAACCTAATGTCCCATTTCTTCCTTGTAAGTTCTACAATCTCTTCCACATTTCCTTCAACAGATAAGCTTTGCATCGCTTTGTCAAGGCTGAGAATTTCGTTGTAGAGTTCTTTTGCCTTTCCTTCATCTTTGTAATACCCTGTGCAATACCTAAGGATAGCCAACGCTTCATCAACTCCGCAAACTATTGCGTTGTCACGTGGAAAGAATTGGTAATACACTCTTGGGTGTCTGTTGTCCTTCTTTAAAACTTCAACGTATCTAGTGAAGTATTTGTCCGAATAATATCCCATCCTTATTCTATCAATAGGAACTTTAAAGACCTTGGGATGTAATCTTTTAAAATTCGTATTCTTCTGCTCGCTCATCGTCTTACCTCCCTTTCAGAACATTGCTTGTTTTGTAATCGATACAAACTCTGCATAATGTACAACGCTCACGACAATCTATGGTAGTCTCACCTGAAAAGTATTTCTGATACTCGCTCCAAAGGAAGTTTTTATCAACTCCGCTATCGAGATGGTCCCACGGAAAATCTTCTAATCCGTAAGGTCCCATGTAACGTGATATATCTATTTCTTCAAAAAGTTTTGACCATTTTTCGTATGAGAAATACTCACCCCATTCATCATAGTAACCAATTTTGTATGCCTTTTCAATGACTGGAAAGAGCAATCTATCACCACGAGAGAGTATACCTTCGACGAAACTTTTTTTTCCATCGTTAATGTCCAATTTTCCAAATTTTCTGTATGGATTCAATATGCCTTTCACCATGTCCATGTATTCTGGTGGTTGGAGTTTTGCAAACTGAAACGCCGTGTGTGGTTTTGGGATAAGCAAGTTTATCGATGCCGTTATGTCCATGAAACCAACTTTCTTGATAGCCTTTACAAGTTCACCTATTTCCCGTATATCTTCTTCAGTTTCACCTGGGAAACCAACCATGAAGTACAGTTTTATTCTTCTCCAACCTGCTTTCTTAGCTTCTTGAGCAGTTCTTAATATTTCGTCATATGAGATTTGCTTGTTTATCGCATCTCTCATCCTTTGGCTTCCAGCTTCAGGAGCAAAAGTTAGACCTGTTTTCCGAATTGTGGAAATTTTCTCAGCCAGTTGTATATTGAAAGCATCAACACGGGTCGATGGTATGGAGAGTGATATTTTCTTCTCTTTTACATACGGAAGAAATTCATCAACTAATTCGTTAATCTGAGAGTGGTCTAACGCGGACAGCGATAATAGTGAGACTTCGTCATATCCTGTACTTTCTATTAGCTTTTTTGCAATTTCAACAACCGTATCGAAACTTCTTTCCCTCACAGGTCTATAGACATACCCTGCATGACAAAACCTACATCCACGAGTGCACCCCCTGCTGATTTCCACAACAACCCTATCATGAACACTCTCAACATGCGGAACTATTTTTCTCTCAAAATGTTTTACACTATCCAAGTCCTTCAGTATGTTCCTCTTGACTTTTGCTGGCACAAAATCGTATTTTGGCACAACCTTTCGACCAGTGTATGAATAAAAGATAGGAACGTAAATTCCTTCAATCTTTGAAAGTTCTTTTAGGCGCGTTTCTCTATCGAGTCCTTTTGTTTCTTTTACAACCCTAAGAAAATTTTTAAAATTCACTTCACCATCGCCCAAGTATACAGCATCGAACGCTTCGGCAATTGGTTCGCAGTTGAACGCTACAGGTCCTCCACCGACAACTATTGGGTCACTATCCTTTCTCTCGTGGCAACGAATGGGAATACGCGAAAGTTCCAACAACTTGAGCACATTTGTATAGGATAATTCGTATTCAAGAGAAATTCCGAGCACGTCCATTTCATAGATAGGAGTTTTCGTTTCAAGTGTAAAGAGTGGGATGTTGTACGTTTCCATTTTTTCAATCATATCGGTCCATGGTAGAAATGTACGTTCTGCATAAACAAAATCCAGTTCGTTCGCAAGCCAATAGAGTATCTCAAGCCCATAGTGTGACATTCCAACTTCGTAGACATCCGGAAAAGCTAAAGCGACACGAAGAGTATCCTTTTTAACTTCTTTAATTACGCTGTTGTATTCTCCACCAATGTACCGTGCAGGCTTGGAGATTGTGTTTAAATGTTCAGAAAGAAATCTAAGAATTTCGTTACTCAAATGTACCACGGTATACCTCCTACAACGTCAATCTATTAGATAATTAAAAGATATAGAAATCTTCGCAACACCAGACACATTTAACTCAACCTCTGCATAATCTGCCGACTGTTTGACGATAGTTCCAGTCGTGATAGAGAGGTTTGAAATACCTTTTGCTTGTATGACCACCTTTGTAAGTCCATGCCCTTTTAAATTTAACTCTCCAGTTATATAAACCCTTCCTCCCACTTTTGTTGACTTAGTAAGTGTCCAGGAATGAAAGACTTGCCAACTCTTCGAAACAAAGACACTCCCCTCTTTGTTCAAATCAGGCATCTGCGTAACTCCAATAGGAACAACATAGTCCAGAATGTCGCCGTAAACGTATAACTCTCCGGCGGGGAGTTCTTCACCTGTTTTCAACTCAACAACGTAATCGGCAGGCTGCCAGTCGTAGCTGTAATTGTAAGTTAAATTTATTCTATTGACATCCTTTCTAGCTACCTTGATAATCTTATTTTTGATATTTAACCCCTTATCCAAGCCTTCCATGTTTCCCAAAATGAAAATCTTTCTACCAGCCGAAATTGTTTCTAGCGCCTCTACTGACTGTGCTAAAGCCATTTTGCTATAAGTCGTTGCTCTTGTTTCCTCTGGAGCCGTGGATAGAATAACATACGCCTTTTCGATAGGTGCTCTAAGTTCAAAAAACTGTTCAAGTATGTCTTTCTTTAAACTGTAGTATATCCTGTAAGAACCAGGGATTTTGAAAAGCACATCCGCCTTTTCACTGATCCTAAGAATATTTTCAGTCTTTCCTTTCTCAAGCACCTTTGCGAGTCCAAAAGCGGTATTTGCAAACATGTCGCCTGTCTCAGAAAGAAGATAGTTTTCCACTATTCTGTAAGTTCCAAGCGGTAATGTTGTAGGCAGTTCGTACTTTGTTTGTGTTACTTTTGATTCAACGTACCATTTCAATGCCGATGTTTGTAAGACCTGCCAGTTCTCCGGGATAACAAAACCATCTTCGACATCTTTGACCAGCCAACCATAATAATTGAACAAGACAAGCACATCGGCAGATAGATTGACTGAGAACACGACCAGCATAGTTGACATAACTAACAGAGTTAACAGACATCTTGACGCTTTTCGAGGAATCAAAAACCTTTTGGTCATACCAGACCACCTCTTTGTTTTTTGTTTTTAGTGTTCTTCACGCCATATACAAACTATTTGCCCGAAACCTTATTACTCATGGTAATCGAACTCAATGTAGATACTCTCTTCTCCTTCAAACTCCAACTCTACTTCCACATAGTCTGAACTTTCTTTCGTTACCTTTCCTTTTGAAACAACGAGTTTGTTTATTTCTCTGAAATTAAAAATAATCCTGACAGGTCCTTTACCCCTTAATTTTAGTTCGCCTCCAACGTAAACTCTTTTGTCAATTTTTGTGGCTTTCTTTAAAAGCCAAGAATGATACACTTGCCAACTTTTGGAAATGTGAATCAGTTCCTCTTGTTTAATATCGTCTATCACTACACGCTTGATAGGTATCGACTTCCCAAAGACGTCGGCATATACATACATCATTCCACCGATGAGTTCCTCATTTGTTTTTATCTCAATACAATAGTCCGCAGGTTCCCAACTGTAAAAGTAGCGGTAGTTAAACTCAACGATATTTAAATCCCGTCGCTCAACTATCAGCTCTTTAGCCTTTAAGTTCAATCCTTTCTCTAAGCCCTTAAGTTTTCCAAGTGGAATTAATTTTCTTCCAGTGCTCTCATCTTCACTTTCCAAGTCATCCGGGAACATCCTTGGAGCTTCCTCGGCCATGCGGAGTGCAAAATAATCTCTTTTTGACTCTCCCGGAGCATTTGAGATGATAACGTAAGCCTCCTCAACAGGCGCGTTAAGTTGAAGGTATTGTTCGAGATTATTGCCATGGAGTATGTAATAAACCTTGTAGCTTGCAGGTATTTTGAACAGCCCTTCTGCCTTTTCATCTGTTCTCAGCATTTTCCTCGAATGTGCTTTCTCAATGACTTTTGCAATGCCATATTCCAACTTTTTAAAAACCTCTCCGCTTTCGCAGATAAGATAATCCTCTTCAAGTCTATAAATACCAGGTCTTACTTCCGCTGGGAATTCATACTTTTCATCCATCTTTTCTGTCTCTAAGAACCACTGGGAAGCCGAAACGTGCAAAACATCCCAGTCGTCAGGTACGAGAAAACCGTTCTCCACCGATTTGAGTAATAAACCATATGAACTAAACATTATCAAAACATCAATCTTCTCACTGTCATCGGGACCTCCCATAAACATTCCCCCTTGGTATTTTAGACATTCACTGTTTGCGGAGCCCCGTCAAATGAATTAATGAGACATTATAAAATTAATGATACATCAGAGTATATCAGCATTACAAAACTTACTCCAACGAGTATCAGAAGCAAAATTGCCATTGCTTTCCAAAATCTCTCCGCACGATACGATGAGTAAACAGGAACTGCGTATCCAATGAGCATACCTGATAGTAACCCACCTATATGTGCTGCGTTATTTATACCAGAACCTGGTATAAATCCTAGTGCGACATTTAATATTATTATCGGCAGGAAAGCGCTACCTGTTATCGGTTTCAAAAAGAAAGGTGTATCTTTTCTAAAACCAGATGCAAAAAGTGCTCCAACCAATCCAAAGATGGCACCACTTGCACCTACCGATAGTGCATCATGGTAGAAAAAGTGAGTAGCTATATTACCAGTTATACCTGTTAAAATAAAATAGGAGAGGAAACGGTATGTACCGTAAATCCCCTCCGCATAGCTACCGAGTATGTAAAGAGCATACATATTGAACGCCAAGTGCAGAAATCCGCCATGCATGAACATTGCTGTTACAATTCTCCACCATTCACCTCTATCAACAAGCGGACCGTATTGAGCACCGAACAATAAATAAGACATCTCACCCATTCCGAAAAACGTCTGAGCAATGTAAAATGCAAGCAAGATTATGGAATCTAACAGTATGATATACCTGTATAACTGCCTTCTTGAAGCTATTTTATCAAGGAATCTGAACATAATACTCCTCCATTAAATGAAATTAAGCCAGTGGGTTGTATTTCGCAATTATCTCGTTCGTTTTTTCTTCTCTTAAACTTTCGACTTTTTGCCATACCTCATTCATAGCTGTTTTAAGCATATCGTTGAACATCTCCAAATCATCTAATAAATCCTTATCATATACGATGTCTCGTATTTGCCTATCACACGTTGCCACGATTTTAAGTGCACCACCGCCGACTTCGACCTCTACCTGTTCTTGAGCGAATGATTCTTCCAAGTTTTTGAGTTCTTCCTCCATCTTCACCTGTAGCCTCTGAAGTTCAGCAAAGTTCTTTGGAATTCCTGGTGCACCACCGCCACCACCAAGGTTTCTTCCGCCAAAGCTTTTCAACTTTTTCATACTGTTATCCTCCTTTTTGTGATTTTTAAGTAGTATTATCTGTCCGACATCTCGTATATCCTAAAGTTATCAGTTCTGAGCAACTGCTTTTTCGGGGTAACTAAAAGGACCTCTGCACCGTATTTTGGGAAAACGGTTCGCGTAAATAACCACCTATCTTCTCCCAGCACAAACGCTGCGGTTGAAAACGCATCGGCAATAACAGGGTCACTAGATATCACTGTTGCACTGATTGCTTTATTTGAAGGGTAGCCTGTTCTTGGGTCCAGTATATGGTGGTACCTCACATTATCAACGATAAAGAACCTCTCGTAATCACCACTTGTGGCTACAGAACCTTCACTCAGGTAGACTATCGTTATATTTTCTCCTGGCTGTCCTCGAGGGTCTCTGACACCTATAACCCAATTTGTTTTGTTGTATTTTGGACCAAGAATCATTATCTGACCGCCTGTTTCCACAAATCCATGACACGATTTATCGAATTCCTTAGCTATTTGGTAAGCACGTCTCAGCGCATACCCTTTAAGTATGCCACCAAGGTCTATCCATGCACCGTTCGTTTTAATCTTCTTGTTAACATAATCAATTGCTATCTTTTGATAACCGGAGTTTGAAGCTGCTTCCGCAATCTCACGGGCACTTGGAACTGTGAATGTTCCTGTTGCCTCTCTTTCTGTAAACTTGCTGAATCCCCATAGCTGGATGAGTCGTCCCAATGCAGGGTCAAATGCACCTTCTGTATCACGGGCAATTTTAAGTGCCAAATCTATCACCGATAATGTTTCATCATCAACTTCAACCCAATCTTCTGAGTGGTTCAGCTTGTATATAATAGATGACTCAATGTATGGGTCAAATTTCTTTTCTAATCGTTTCATCTCGGCAAATATCGCTTTGGAAATGGTCGAAGGATTGACCTTTGAAGAAATCCTGATGCGAACGTAAGTTCCAAATATGTAATCTTCAAAATCTGAATACTGACCTGTTTTTCCAGAAACAAAGAGCAAATAGATAGCCGCGATAATTATGAAAAAAACAATAACCGAAAATACAACGATTTTGTTGAGTATCATGATTTCTTTAGGATCTGGTTGTTGCACGTCTTACACCGCCCTTCTTCATCCAAATTTACAATCCTCACATCATAGCCTCTTCTAATTATAACAAGACTTCCGCACTTTGGACAATATGTACTTTCATATCGCTCATCCCAAACATTACCCAGGTACACGTAATTCAGATATCTTTTGGCAAGTTTGTAAGCTTCTATTAGGAATTCCACTTTCGTTGGAGGCTCACTGTATCTATATGCAGGATGGTAACGAGAAAGATGGAGCGGAATATCGCTGGATATCTTTGCCAATGCCTTGAATTCTTCTTCAAGTTCATCGAAGTTGTCGTTTCCTGATGTAACTATCAGTGTAGTAACCTCTACGTGAACACCTGCGTCATGAGCCTTTTCTATAGTCCTCAGCACATACTCATACCTTCCACCACAAACTTTTTGATAAAAATCGTTGTTAAAGGCTTTAAGATCTATGTTCATTGCATCGATGAAAGGTATCAATTCTTCGAGTGGTTGGTCGTTGATGTAACCATTTGTAACCAATACGTTCTTGAGATTTTTAGTTTTTGCCAGTTTGGCGGTCTCATATACAAACTCATACCATACTATCGGTTCGCTGTACGTGTAAGCAATACCTATGTTTCCTTCGTGTTTGTATTCTGTTGCAATATCAACTAAATCTTCTGGAGTTATCTTTTTAACGTATGGAGGTCTTTGTTGGGAAATCTCCCAATTTTGACAAAACTGGCATCGAAAGTTGCAACCCCAAGTGCCCACGGATATTATCAAGCTACCCGGGCAGAAATGGAAAAGAGGTTTTTTCTCTATTGGGTCAAGTGCTATCGAACTGACTTCACCATAGTTCAATGAATATAATTTACCATTTACGTTTTTCCTAACCTTGCACACTCCAACAGCGTTTTCTTTTATTACACAACTATGCGGACATAAACCACATCGAACCATATTATTATTTAGCTGTTCGTAAAACATCGCTTCTTTAAGCTTTATAAACTCAGGCACACTAGCATATTCGTGGATGCTCATTCATACTCACCACCTTTGTTAACTTTTAACAAATAACGTCTTAAAAGAGTTTTTAAGAGGTCTTGCATTTTGTATTATTTCACCATTTGGTAAAACGATTCTTTCATATCCATTGCCAGCTGTTGCCTTGGATATTTCACTTTTCAAAGGTTCTTCGTCAAGTACGTAATCTATTTTTAGCTTTCCCAATTCGTATGTGTTTGGGTATATTAGTGTATATTCACCGTCTGGAATATGAGCCTTAAAAACACTCCTTCCATCGGTTCCAAAGCCTGCTTTTACCGCTACATGGATGCCAAACGGTAGTCCCAAGCTATACGCAAGTGAATAAGGAGCTAATAAATTCTCAACCTTTGTTGGGGGAGTCAACGCTACCTTCAAAATATCGTACTCCATCTGGGTCCGTTCCCAGTCATCTTCAACCTTTACCTCTTCCTTTTGTATCACCTTTCCGAAAAGCTTGCTACCAATTTTAACAACCTCTGGGTTAATACCACTTTTCAAAGAGCGTAATTTTTGGATAGCTTTTCTTCTGCTTCCAAATATCTCATCGAATGTTCCTATCTTTATTAGTGCCTCTATTGTGGAAAGTGAAAACCCGGATTTCTCTACAAACTCTTCAAATGAATCGAACGTTTGAGTTTGTAGGATTTCTGCCTTTTCCGGAGAAATCCCAGGGACAACATAGAGCGGCATCACATATGTTTTTTCTTCTGCCTCTTCGGTATTTTGAGCAAGTGAAGACCCGATGTTCACCTTAGGTGGATGTATCGTGAAACCGAGTGCTTGTAAATTGTAAAGGGCTGTAGGTAGAATAGTTGTGTCGTGCTTCAGATAGATATCGTAAAAAAGCTTTGGATAATTGATTTTGAAATATGCCATGAGGTATGTAATATGCGCATACGCTACCGCGTGAGATTTGTTAAACGCGTACTCTCCCAAACTAAGTATAACTCTTGCTAGTTCTTTACCCTCACTGCCGTAAATTTCTACAAGTTTATTTGTGAGTGTTTCGTATATTTCTCTAACCTTGCTTATATCCTTTTTTGCTATCGCCTTTCTCAGTTCATCCGCCTGAACACTTGTCAATCCTGCTAAGTCCATTGCGATTTTCATCACCTGCTCTTGGTAGATGGGAAAGCCGTAAGTGTCACTTAATTGTGGGACTTTGAATTTCACCTCTTTTTTCAATTTGAGTTGCCTTATTTCTCTGGTTACACCAGCTTTAATAGGTCCTGGTCTATTGAGCGATATTGCTAAAACAAGTTCCTCAAACTTTTTGGGTTTTAAATCTCGAACAACTTGCTTAGCTATTAAACTGTCTAGTTGGAAAATATTATCCGTAAAGCCAACAGATATGTACTTGTAGGTCTTTTTACCTTCGCCGGTTTTTTCAAATTCAGGTAGCATGTCGTAAAAGTCGTTCAATTCACCATTCTTAGAAACTACAGAAAAACTCCATAATCGTTTTGCTTCTTCTTTTATGTGCTTTAAAATGGTTAGCGTCTTTAAACCAAGAATGTCGAACTTCACATATCCTAGCTTTTCCAAATCTTTCATGTCCCACTCTATCGTTTCCGTACCGGGGGCAAGAGGAAGGTCCATTGGGGTCGTTGAAATTATAACACCAGCTGCATGTGTTGTTCTTTGAACAGGAATATCAGATAGGTAATCTGATAAAGGTCCGTATTCATTCAATACCTTTTCTGGCATTGTTGCGAACGCACTTATATTGTAAACATTTGCAAATTCCCCTTTTAGAATACTTATCAGTCTTTGACGCTGTATATCTTCGACGTCTAAATCAATATCTGGATAATCTCTCCTACCCTCGTTCAAAAACCTTTCAAATAACAGCCCGAATCTCATAGGGTTTACCTTTGTAATTCCAAGCCTGTAAGCAAGTAAACTACCGACAGCACTTCCCCTTCCCGGTCCAACCTCTATGTTATTTTCCCTTGCTAAGTCCACTATACGTTTAATTGTGTAAAAATACCCCTCGAATCCAAATTTCTTGACTAATTCAATTTCGTGTTTGAGCCTGTCGTAATATTCCTTCTCGTTTTTCAAAAGTTCGAGGAGCACATCCTTTGATTTTTCATAATGTAACGTTTGAGTGCTCTTCAAATCGTATCTGAATTCGCCTCTAACTTTGAGTTCAAAATCTTTGAAATCTGTCACCAACGAAACTTTCTCAGGAGCTTTTCCAAAATATTCTACCAATGCCTTAAAATAGGACTCCTGCCCCGGCAGATAGTAAATCGGTGGCTGGGAGATGGACTCGAAGTTATGCTTAAGAAGTTCCACAAGCTTTGGAGTCCTTCCATAGGTACTGTATATGCTAAACATCTTTTTCAAATCGTTAGTGTCTTTGGCAATATAAGTCTCCGTATCAACTCTAAGTCCTACGATACCTTTCAATTTGTAAATCATAGCTGTTTCCAAAAATTTAACGACACCACAGAATGTAGTATCAGAAAGCACCACCTGGTCAAAACCGTTCTCCAGGCACCATTTAAATAATTCTCCAAATTTTATCACAGAACCTTCAAAAGAGTAAGGCGAAGCAACGCAAATAGTTATAAATCAACCACCTCAAACAATCGGTATCTCAGATATATTTTCACTGGTAAGATGCATTTAAGATTTCGCGTCTCAACTCTGGAAGCCTTGGATTTCTAAACACACCGTATCCCATCACCAGAATATCAACGCCTGCTCTAACAAGTTCTACGGCGTTTTCGTTTCCTACTCCTCCATCAACTGCTATCCTAAAGTTTAGTTCTCTTTCCTTCCTAATACCATTAAGCCTTTTTATTTTATCCATCATCGTTGGAATGAATTTTTGTCCAGAAAAGCCTGGATTGACTGTCATTACCAATATACCATCAACGTAGGGTAGTATTTCATCTAATGTGGACAACGGTGTTGCCGGATTGATAGCAATGAAAGCCTCCGCTCCCAAAGACTTTATATACTCAACCGTTCTGTGTAAATGGTAACATACCTCTTGATGGATTGTAACTCTTGTAGCTCCTTTTTCGACGAAACCTTTGATAAGTTCTGTTGGATTTGTAACCATGAGGTGTGCATCGATGGGCATATTGGTAAATGTTCTAAGAGCTTCTATCATTGGAAATCCAAAAGTTAAATTCGGAACAAAATGCCCATCCATGACGTCAAGGTGTATTTCATCTATCAGCTCCTGCACTCTTTTAACCTCTTCACTAAGGTGTGCTAAGTTGGCTGCAAGTATAGATGCACTCACAATAGCCATAGTTTATCCTCCTTTTCGAACAGTTATTACACTCATCGTGGTTATTAAATCTAAATTGAACCTTCGTGATACACATCAGAAAAATAAAACGTCATATCTTAATAGAAATCTTCCCTCTTTTCTGATATAATTATACACGTGGAAGCTAAAAATACAAATATTTTGCGAGGTGAAGGTGTGTCAGTAAGGAGAATCGTTGTGCCTGATGATGTTGCTATGATAGAAGTGCTTGGACAATACGATAACAAGGCACGGTATCTGAGAAGGAGATACAACGTGGAAATCTCTGTTGTGGACAACGAAATCAGGGTGAAAGGAGAAGATGAGAGGTCGCTTGATATTGTTGAAAAGGTCCTAAGGGAAGTTATCAATATAACGCGCGATGGTCACTTACTTGACTGGACAGAATTTGAATACATTGTTGAAGAAAACGAAAAGATAGAAAATCCAAGGGAAGTATACAAAAAATCCGTTGGAAAGGTAAAAGCTAAAACAGAAGGTCAAAAAAGGTATTTAGAAGCCATAGAGAAAAATGATATAGTCTTTGCAATAGGTCCCGCAGGCACGGGTAAGACGTATCTTGCATCGGCTGTAGCTGTAGATTATCTAAAATCAGGAAAAGTGCAAAGGATTGTCCTCACAAGGCCTGCGGTTGAAGCTGGAGAGAAACTTGGATTTCTTCCTGGCGACTTGACAGAGAAAGTAGACCCTTATCTCAGACCTTTGTACGACGCACTTATTGACATGCTCGGAATCGAAAAATTCATCTCTCTTAGGGAGAAAAACGTTATAGAAATAGCACCACTGGCATATATGCGTGGCCGAACACTGAATAACGCTTTTATAATACTTGATGAAGCACAGAATACAACGTACGAACAAATGAAAATGTTCTTGACACGCATGGGGTTTGGTTCAAAAGTCATAGTTACTGGCGATATTACGCAAATAGACATAGAAGAAAGGTCAGGACTAGTAGTAGCGCAAGAGATACTCAAAGACATAGAGGGTATTGCGTTTGTTTACTTAACTGATGCTGATGTTGTAAGGCATCCTCTCGTTAAGAAGATCATAAGAGCCTACGATAACTTTGAAAGAATGGAAAAGCAAGAAAAAATGGAGAAGCAAAAGAACAAGTAGATGAATTATCAGAACATAAAAACGATGTTCATACGAGGAGAGAACGGGAAGAATGGAACAACGAACTCACAGGTCAGAAGTAATGCTAAGTGAATCTTTCATGTACGATGGAGTAATTATAGCACTTATCATAAGCGTTGCAAATAACCTTTACGACCTCGGAGTCCTTGACCTTGCAAATGAGTTCATCTTGATACTAATCATATGGTACGGCATTATAGAACATTTCATCCGAAACTCCAATGTCATCAACTTCGATATCAGGTATAGATTACTTTTCTACACGACACTGCTTGGCGGGGCTGCTTTAAATACTATAGTTTATAAAACGTACGGTATCAGCTACATACCAATCATAATTGCTCCAATGATTATTACACTTCTTGTCGACTATGAGTTCGGTGCCAGTGCCGGGCTAATTCTTTCGCTTTCAACTGCATTTCATCACCACGATTTCTTTATGTTTTTGCACCTTTTCCCTCAAGTGTTTATCTCTACATATCTCCTAAAGAACACAAAGAATAGAATCCAGGTTGCAAAAGCGGGTTTAATATCAGGTATTGTTAGCTTAGTAATGATTCTTCTACAAGAACCAGTTAGGCATTTTTACTTCTCTATGAGAGACTATATTGTGATATTCCTGAACCCCATATTCTCATCTATCGCCGTTGTTGGTATTCTGCCGTATATTGAAATAACAACACGAATTTACTCAAACATTGGGCTTGCTGAAATTGCAACAATTAACCATCCCTTGCTTAAAACTCTTTCACTACATGCACCCGGTACTTATCAACACAGCTTACGTGTTGCTGAACTAGCTGAACATGCTGCAGAAAGTATAGGCGCAAATTCTGTACTTGTCAGAGCTTGCGCACTTTACCATGACATCGGTAAGATAAGAAACCCTGAGTTTTTTGTAGAAAACTTAAAATCACCTGAAGAAAACCCGCACAATACTTTACCACCTGACGTTAGCAAGAACATCATTATGAAACACGTTACCGATGGTATCGAAATCGCCCGGAAAAACAGGTTACCCATCCAAATAGAACTAGCAATTCCTCAACACCATGGGACAAGGGTACAGAAGTATTTCTATATAAAAGCTTTGACAGAAAACCCTAATACCCCCATAGAAGAATATCGCTACCAAGGTCCCAAACCAAAGAGTAAAGAAATGGGTATTTTGATGCTGGCTGACATTGTTGAGGCAACATCAAAGAGTCTCAAAAACACTTCACTCGAAGAAATAAAAAAAGTCATAGAAAAGACTATAATAGAGCTCTTTGAGGAAAATCAGTTCGACGAAACCGGTTTAACATTGGGAGAATTAAGAGCCATAATGGACAGTTTCTTAAGTGTCTTCCAAAGCCTTTCAGTACAAAGGATAGAATATCCAACGATAAATAAAGAAATAGAAACTATAGGATAAAAAAATAAAGCAACGAAAAAATAGGATGGTGATATTCTTGGAAGAGTTAGTTAGGTTTTTCGAAGTACCTGAAGAGGTGGAAGAAATAATAAGTTCCTACAAAGAGAAACTTTCAGAAATCGTTGAAAAGGAAATTGGGAAAGTTTACATCCAATTTGTTTTCGTTGATACCGAAACAATCTCAGAGATGAATATGGATTACCGAGGAAAGGAAGGACCAACCGACGTACTAACATTTGTTTATGGGAACTCTAACAAAGAAGTTGAAAGTCTAGGCGAGAAAGAATTTGAAAACACAACAGAACCATACGCCGAAGGATATATATGCTTAGATATTGTTAAGAAAAATGCTGAGGAATACAACAATACATTTGAAAAAGAACTCTTGACGGTGGTTGTTCACTCTATTTTGCACATGGCTGGTTACGACCACGAATACGATACAACAAATGCTGAGGAAATGTTCAGAAAGCAAGAAATGTACCTTAAGAACTTGCTCAGTAAATAAACGTTAACTACTCAGCCATAAGGTTTTTGATGCCCCATTCAAGCATCTCCGCATGCTTTCGTTCGACAAAATTCGGGTCAGACTCGAGTTCATAGGGGCTGAGTTCTCCGTTTATAAGTCTTCTTATTTTATCGATGTAATCTCTCATTTTTTTCAAGCTTTCATGAGAACCATAATCACCATGTCCCGGAATTACGTACTTTGCTTGTGGCATGTTATCTAAGGTCTTCAACCATATGTTCAAATTGCTGTCAGTAACTATCTCTGGATGTATATCATTAATCACAGTATCACCTGTTATTAAGACTGATTCGCTGGGTATATACACGTAAGATGAGTCTGGCGTATGTCCTGGTCCGTGGATAAAGATTATCTTTAAGCCATCTTCGTATTCGAAGCGGTCCTGAAAGAGTACATCGGGCAGTTTGGGTTCCATGTACTCAATACCCAAACTTTCAAAATACGAAGCATCAAATTGCTCCATTTTTCTTCTTGTAAGTTCGTGTGCTAAAATAGGAACGTCAAAAGCAACATTTCCGAATGTATGATCTGGATGGTAATGTGTATTAAAAACAAGACTTATATTTTTCATCGTAAAGTCACGAACGAATTTTGCAATGCTTTTTGCTTTTTCTGGGAAAAGTGAAGTATCAATCAAAACAACACCTTTTTTTCCAATGATTATCACATTATTTGCAGCTTCTTCGTGCTCGATTAAATACACATTTTCAGTAACTTTTTTTACCACTTTGCAACACCTCAATAATCATTTATCATGTTGATGATGTGTTTTCACATAAATTTTTCTCCAAAGGAGTTGGTAATTCCTTGAAAGTTTTACTATCTGGATACTACGGTTATGGTAACTTCGGCGATGAATTGATGCGATTAAGCATGGAGGATTTCTTAAAAAAATACAGAATTGACTATATCATCGCACTACCGAAAAGAGTAAATAAGGATTCAATATCTCGGTTCAATTTACTTGAACTTATTGGTGCAACTTTTGATACTGATGTTCTCATATACGGTGGTGGAGGATTACTACAAGATATAACAAGCTCAAAGAGCTTTTTGTATTACATTTCCTCGATACAAATAAGCTTTCTTTTAAATAAACCTGTTATTTTGTTTGGTAACAGCTTTGGACCTATTAAAAAGTCTTTGGATAGATGTTTGTTAAATAAAACTCTCAAAAACGAAAAGATTTATATCTTTGCAAGAGATTTAGTCTCTTACAGATTCGCAAAGCGCATTAACAAGAATACAGTACTCTCTTGCGACCCAGCCGTTAGATTTCTCAGCACGATTGACACTTTACCAGAGAAAAAATACGATTTGATTCTTGTTCCAAGAAATATTCAGAATGTTGACAAATACGACATACTGCTAAAGTATTTCAGTAACATAATTGTCTGCCCAGCGCAGAACACTGATATAAACATTGCAAAAATAGTAAGCAAAAGATTAAATGCTGACTATTTCGATAACCCTGATGATGTTAATTCGGTTTTATCATATTTATTATCGTCCAAATTTATAATCTCTGAAAGATTTCACCCCACGGTCGTTGGTGCGTATTTCGGTATTCCTTTTATTTCTCTGGAAAATTCTAAAGCGGAAAGATTCTTTAGAAAGTACACAAGCAGGAAAGAATTCTTCGCAAAAGACATGATTGACATTTATCAAAAGCTTAAAAGCGTTTCAGAAAATCCGTTGTATCTCAAAGCGGAAATGGATAAAGAGTGTGACGAGTCATTCAAAAAACTTTATAAAGTACTAATTAAAATTAAATCATTTGGGTCAACTTTTTGACATAGTACAATTAATTTTGTCCACTTGTCACTTCTAATTTTTATTGTTCCACCTTTGAAGCACAAGTGAAATGAAATGTAGTTGTTTTTTGTATTCTAAATTTTACTATTTGTTATCTTTTTTTTTGCTAAAAAAAGCGTATAATTAACAGTGACTTTAATGCTGCTGATTTCAAAACAATATCTTTGACTGCACAGAATGAATGCTATGTTCAAATTCTGTATCGGAATAATTCCTTCAGAAAGTTTTTAGTATTCGATGTAACAAATTTAAGTAACCGTTATGGAAAAAATGTGGGAACAAAAGTTCTCAAGGTTAGTTTGTTTTTTGGAAGTTTCAATACTTTTAGTTAACATTATCTTATAAAACAAAGGGGTGAGTCGGATGAAAACTTTAAGAGGTAAGATGCTTTTTTTGATTCTTGTTCCTCTCATAGTGATTTTGATAGTTGCTGCGTTAGTGCTTTATTCAAGTGTTAGTAAGATAGTGACCTCTACGGTTGAAGAAACAACCGTTCAGACGACCCAACAAGCAGCTGCAAGAGTTAATGAATGGGTTGAGAAAATTATAATACTTACGAAATCACTCGCTCAAACAAATGCTGTTAGAAACGCTTTACTGACAAACGATACTACTATTCTCACACAAGACATAGCAAATCGAATAAAGGAGTACAGTTTCGTAGAAATGGCTTTGATAGCATTTCCCGATGGTACAGCACCAAACACACTTGGAAAGTCTTCGAATATATCTGATAGACCATATTTCAAAAAAATCATGCAAGAAGGTCACGAGTTTGCTGTAAGTGATGCACTGGTATCAAAATCTACAGGAAAAAATGGTTTCATCGTCGCACATGCTGTAAAGGATGAAAATGGTAATAAGATAGGACTCTTTGCACTTATGATAACTCTCGATACTTTAAGTGAATTTTCATCCGAAATCAAACTTGGCAAGTCTGGTTATGGATACATTACGGATTCTACGAGCTTGGTCATTGCACATCCAAAGAAGGATTATATAATGAACCTGAAGCTTTCAGAAGCATCAAAGATGGGATTTAAAGGGTACGAGGAAATTGCACAAAAGATGATGGCTGGTGAAGCTGGTTTTGGAAAGTTTGTATCCCCCGATGGTGCTAAGAAATTTGTGTTCTTTGCACCTATAAAAATTGCACAAGGCTGGAGTTTTGCAATTAGTATTGAAGAAAAGGATTTACTTGCAAAGGTAAATAAAGTTGTCGTGACGATTTTAGTTACCTTTGCTACACTTATAATCATAATAGCTGTTGTTATATATTTCGTTGCTCTTTCCATCTCTAAACCCATCAAAGTACTTGCTGATAAAGCCGTTGAATTTGGTAAAGGTGATTTAACTGTAAGTTTTGAAGCCAAAGGAAAAGATGAAGTTGCGCAGATGGCACTTGCTCTACAACATATGGCTGACATGCTTAGGGAATCGATGAAAAATATAATGGGTGGTTCACATGAAGTCGCACAATCTTCAGAGTCCCTCGCAAGTACTTCAGAGGAATTAAGTGCTACTTCAGAAGAATTAGCTTCCCAAGTTGAAGAAATAAACAAAGCCTTGCAAAATGCTTCTGCTTCCATTGAAGAGACAACAAGTGGTATTGAGGAAATATCGGCAAGTGCTCAAAATGTCTCAAAGGCAGCTCAGGAACTTTCCGAAAAGGCTATGCTCGTGAATAGTGCTGCAAAAGAAGGTGAA
>NZ_DBOLZL010000008.1:0-4833 GCF_059913585.1 Fervidobacterium sp. | reverse complement strand
CCAAAGAACAACCATGCAGGAATCCCGATAATACCTTCATCTTTGAATGATGTTTCTTGTGTAACAATAATACCTTTACCAAAGACTTTCTTCATTCCTAGATAATCTGATTTACTGATGTTTTTCTGATATTTGACTTCTATCGGTATCAACTTTCCGTCACGTTCACAAACAAAGTCAATTTCGTTTCCCCTTTCGGAGTACCAGAAGTAAGGTCCTTCGTAGAGATTCAAACCTGATGAAACGTTCTCATCTTTTAGAATATGCCTCAAAACCATAAGCTCAATAAGTTGCGGTAAGCCTAATGTTTTTCCACTAAGTTGAGTAATAACATCGGCGATAATTTTATCGATTGGATAAACCTTCTTTTCTTTCTTTGGTTTTATACACTTCATCGATGGGTCTATGAAGAAGACGTTGAATGTTATAAAACTATAAGCAAGGTATTCCATGTACTTTTGTATTGTATCTACGCTTCCAATACCGCCTGAGAAAATATCAACTAGTGAGTTCCACGAAAACCTCTGTCCCACTATCTCTGGGAGTTTCCTCAGAATTTCCAGCACCTTTGTTCTTGAACCTATGTACTTTTCAGCATCACCAAGCACAAAATCTTTGTAAATATTTATGCTCTCCTGCACAGTTCCTTTTTCCAGAAACTCACCTATAACCCTCGGAAATCCACCTGTACTAAGGTATCTGAAGAAATGTTCCTTGATAAACCCGTATTCCAACCTAAGTTTGTTGATTTCATCTTCGGTTAGTGAAAGGATATCTGACAAAGAAAGTTTTTCAACTCTTATGCCTATGTTCTCTAAATACTCGTTGAATGTTATCGGCATGTATACAAGGTCCTTCCCTTGCCCCTTTCTGCCTGGCAGTTTCTCACTCGAATGCTTTAGGTCGTAAGCGGACGAACCTGTAAGAATTACTACACTTTTATCAAACATCCCCAAATCTGCCAGATATTTAATCGTTAGTTGCCAGTCTTTTATAACGGTAACTTCATCTACAAGTATGTAATTCAGCTGATTCGACTTTGAACCATAAGTCTGAAGATAGATCGTAAGCATATCACCGAGCTCGAATCGGTCTTTTATCCCATCACAGGTCAAAAAGATTAAATTTGTGGGTTTTACACCGCTTTCCAAAAGATTCTTAATATACATCTTCAAAAATGTTGTCTTTCCTATTTGTCTTGGTCCACGAATTGTGTAAATTCCAGGTCTATCTTTTTGAATGCTCAAGAAAAGTTTTTCAGGGTAGTGTTTGAAAACACTGTGTTGAAAAGCCACGATATACCTATCTGTATAGATTGATTTAGGCTCTCTCCACCACGGATTCAAAACATATAGTTCATCAATCCTCATATTTCCCACCTCTTGTATTTACTGTTCTGCCTGAGAATATTATATCACACACTGTTGGAAATTATCGACTATATTCGATAAAAACGCACGAATTTATCGAATATGTTCGACAAAATACGACAGTTTTTGCAATATAGACAAAAAACTTCTTTTGGATTAAACCAAAAGGAAGAAGAAAGAAGAATACAAAGAAAAGATAAAAGATTAAAAGCGAAAAAAACATGGCTCCGTCATTACCGAAGCCATGCTGAGTGAGAAGGGTTTTTTATATTTTATATCGCTTTCGTGGACAAGTCCGTTCGGGGGTAGCTTTTTATATGTTTTCATCTTTGGTGTAAGTCCAGAACCACTTATTCTAACATGCATTCCTTATTTTTCTACGGATTAACCTGTTGTATTTTATTAAAAAGCGAAAGCTAAAGAATTTACTTTTGCCATGATTTCAAATCAAATAATGGCAATACCATGGGAGGATATGTTATTTGTGAAGTAACGGAAGCGATAAAAGCCCTTGCAATCAACAACAAGTTAGCTACGCCATTTACTCAATTCTCGTAGCTTTCAAAGTTATCATCCTGCTGTGGGATTAAGTTCAGCGTAACATACAAACTACCACCAAGTTTTGCTGCAATTTCTGCAAGTTTCTTGACTGAAATGTTACTATCACCTGATTCAAGTTTAGATACCATTGCCTGTGTTACTCCTAACCTTTCTGCCAGTTGTTTCTGGGTTAACCGATGTTTCTTTCTGTATGCCAGCAATTCTCCAGCAACATGGGCTAACACACTAATGTATTGACTGTCTTCTTTGTTAGGTTCATGTCCTAATTCTTTTAGCAAATCGAACATATTGTTAGACATAGCTTTTTACCTCCTTCGTATTCCTTGTTAGCTAACAATTATTCTTTAATCTCCCTTCTGCAATTTTAATGTATCTACTATAATCCTTTTTCGTACTTTTTTCATAAAAAATGGTCAAAAACACAATTTTGTTAGTATCGCAGAATGTTAGTAATATACGCAAGTTGGGATTTCTCAGTAATCTAAGCTCATAAATATTACTTGTACTCTTGACTTTTTCAAACGCCTTTTCCGTGGGTAGTACCTTCGGACCTTGCTCTGCCAACAGCCGAGTATAAAACTCTAACTTCTCCATGATTTTTGAACGTTTGTCTCGATGGTCTATAATTAAATCATATAACTCTTCTCTAAATGCCTTATCGTAGAATACCTCGTATTTATAGGGGTAAAACAAACTAATTAACACTAACAGATTATCCGCACAAATACCAAAAATAGAAACATATAGTACAACTGAGAAGAATGCCTTTGATATTCGAATTCTTTGAAAACTATTCATCATCTAAATACCGTTCTCCCAGTTTGTATTATAGCATCAAATTATGCAAATTTGGGATGGAAAATTTTGAACATCAATTGATATAAACGCACCGTAAATCATCTTTGATGAAGAAGCCGCCCAAAAGTTAAATGAAACTGTGATACGAATAAGGGGACAAAACGTCCCCTCGTTGTTTATTCATTGGCTTTGAGGTATTTATCAAACCACTCAAGAATCTCTTTGAGTCTTCTCAATCTGTGCAGTGGTTTTCCTGTTCTGCTTAAATCGTGGTTCTCACCTTTGAATATCACCAACTTTGACTCCACTCCGTGGTATTTCAACGATGTGAACATTTGGATAGCCTCTACAAGCCAGCATCTGTAGTCTTCATCTGAATGGATGAAAAGTGTCGGGGTTTTTACTTTATCCGCATATTTCATTGGCGAATGCCACCATAGTTTTTCGTGGTCACTCCATGGAGTTGCAAGGTGCTGGTCTTCGACAAAGAAATACCCAATGTCTGTTGTTCCAAACTTGCTTATCCAATTTGCGATGCTTCTTTGCGATACTGCCGCTCTGAATCTATCCGTGTGTCCAATTATCCAGTTGGTCATGAACCCTCCATACGAACCACCCGTAACCCCTATTTTGTCTTCGTCTACGAACTCATATCTTTTGACTACCTCATCCACAAATTGCATTATATCCTCATAGTCAACAGTTCCGTATTTACCACGTATATCTGCAAATTCATTTCCTCTACCATCACTACCTCTTGGGTTACAGTAAATAACTACATATCCTTCACTTGCCAATAGTTGCATTTCGTGAACAAAGACTTCCCCGTAAGCCGTCTTTGGTCCTCCGTGGATTTCCAAAATCGTGGGGAATTTCTTGCCTGGCTCGAAGTTGAAAGGTTTCATAACCCAGCCTTCGAGGGTTGTTCCATCTTTCGTGTTGAATGTGAAGCGTTCCGGTCTTGAGATATACCTTTCTTTCTGTACCCACTCGTTAAATTGGCTTAGTTGCTTTTCTTGCTTTCCAATAAGTTCGTAAAGCTCTTGGAGTTTCATATTCCTCAACCCAACAAAGAATATCTTTCCATTCAACACATCAAACCCATCAACCGAACCTGTTTCATATGTGAGTTGTTCGATGTTTCCGGAAATGTCAAGTCTAAACAACTGAGAATCATGCCATTGAGTGCTCACAAAATACAAGTATTTTCCATCGACCTTAACAATTCTGTTTCTGCCATATCTGCAGTCGCTATTAACACTGTTGCCTATATCTAAGTCAAAATCGGGCGTGATTAACTCTACTTGTTTGCTGGATAAATCAAGGACGTAAAATTTCGGATTTTCGTTTATACCATATCTTTTCATATCACTTCCAGCAAAAATTACTTTTCCATCAACGAACTCGGCAAGTGTGTACATGAAGTGGTCGTGGTGGGTAAGCTTTATTGTTTCGTTCTTTTCCACATCGTAGAGGAATAAATCGTTGGGCATTTTCATAACGTCTTTGAAGAAATTTGCGATGTATAGGACTGTTTTTCCATCTGGACTATCAGATATATATTCCACGTTGGAAAATTCATCTGTGACAGGTGTGATTTCTTGGGTTTGAATATTGTATCTGAAAAGCCTTGTCCTCTTTTTGTTAGTGAATCCCGCACCGTTTGCCCAGAATGGGATTTCGTCAAGAACTTCATAGTCTTTTTCATCTTTTAATGCCTTGAGCAATTTTTCTTTTTCCTCGGCACTCAATTTCCAAAACTCTCCCAACCTGTGGTCATATACAGCAGTGAATAAAAACACACTATCGTTTATCTTCTTAATCCGTTCAGCAAAGAAAGGTAACTCAAAAACTCGTTTTGCTTCTCCGCCAGAGGTGTTTATCTCGTAAAACGGGGTCAGTGGTTCACCATTTTCTTTTCGCTTTCTGTCCTTTTCTTCTCGCCAAGAAACAAAAAGCAACCTCGAATCATCCAACCAAATTGGAGAGTTATCCCGATTTGATGAGGTAAGTTGCGATAGAGACCCTGTGGTGGTGTTATAAAGCCATATGTTGGAATTGTAACCATTTTCATCTTTGTTCATCTCATGGACAACGAAAGCCA
>NZ_DBOLZL010000007.1:0-78312 GCF_059913585.1 Fervidobacterium sp. | reverse complement strand
AGACCAAAAATATTATGTCTGGTTATTAGTTGACCACGATACTAACTATATCCTTTGCTGGCATGTCTCAAAGTATCGTGACATGGGTCAAGTAAAAGTGCTACTTGAAAAGTTTTTAGGCAATTGCAAAGACAAAAGTATTGAACTCATTACAAAACAACTTGGTGCATATGAAAGTGCACTGATATTGTTCAAGAATATCAATCATGTAGTAGTATCGCTTGGTAAAAATAACCAATGTGAATCCAAATTCTCACTACTGAAAGACTTTTTCCGACTTAAGCGAGGTCTGAAGAAGTTGAAAAATCTTGATTTATATATTAACGGCTTTTGTATAGTGAAGAATCTTTGGAAAATCAACAATAGTAACATCGATAATGTTATTTCTCAGTTAGCTACTTTCATCACTATAAGGTAAAAACTATTTGTGAACTGTCCAACAAAATTATAGAACTTTGGTTATTTTTTGCAAAATTAGAAAAATTGAGAGATTCGAAGAATACACTCTATAAAGGAACTTAATTGTCGCTAATCACTGTAATATCATAAAAACAAAGTATTGTTAATATGGTTATTTGTTATATCATTAGTATAGCTTTTGATATAAAACTTTTGAGAGGAGGATAGTGTGAAAAAACGAGTTCTAAACGGCATTGATGTATTAAATGTCCAAGAGCTTAAAATGTTCAGAGTAGCTTTGGTAACGAATTACTCATCGGTAAATAAAAAAGGCGAGCATTTGCTTGATATACTGCTTTCTTCAGGTATCAAAGTGGTTAGGATCTTTACTCCCGAGCATGGTTTGTTCTTGAGGGCGGATGGTGAAAAAATAAACGATTTCTTGCATCCGCGGTATAAAATTCCTGTGACTAGTCTGTACGGTTTAAGGTTTTCTATAGATTGTGACCTTTTGAACGACACTGATGTAGTTGTATACGACATACAAGACGTTGGTTTGCGTTATTATACTTTTATCTACGCATTGGCTGAAGTGGTCAAAGGATGTGCCAAGTGTGGCAAGAGACTTGTTGTACTTGATCGATTTAATCCCCTTGGTAGGAAGTTCTTTGGTCCAAGGATTCCAAAAGAACTGGATTCTCTCGTGGGTGCATATGCGTTGCCTGTTCGATATGGTTTGACTACAGGAGAGCTTGCACTGTATTATAGAAAATTTTTTGGACTGAACATGGAACTTAATATTATTAGGTGTATTGGTTGGAACGGTGAAGATTTCTCGAAAATCGACGCTTTTTGGAATGTTCCGTCGCCCAATCTACCAACTTTTTCCTCACTTCTGTGTTATGCGGGAATATGCTTTTTCGAAGCTACGAATCTTAGCGTAGGTAGGGGGACGACCAAACCATTTGAGTTTATAGGTGCTCCTTGGTTGGACGAAGAAGATATTTACGCGTATTTGAAAGAGAAATTCCCAAATCTCCTTTTCAGAAAAAGACAGTTCATTCCACAGTTTCGAGAATACGCGCACCAGGTGTGCTACGGTTTGGAATTTTTTCCAAACCCTGAGGATAATTTTTTTGAAGTAGCTGTTGCTATCTTTGAATACCTGAAGGACTACGATGAGTTCGAAGTTGATAATCGCAGAATCGATATGCTTACAGGTGTTCCAAACTTTGTCAATAACACAGACAAGTTATTAAGTTATGATTTAACTGATTATTTTGAATTTATATCTGATGTGCTAATTTACACCTTTGAAAGAGAGTAAATAGTTTTCAAAAAGCAACATTACTTTTTTCATAAGCTGGTGAAAAATCATGTTGGAAGCAGATGCAGGAAAAGTCTTTATGATAGGAATATACGGGAAAGAATTAAACAAAGAAACCAGGGAAATACTCAGTGAGATAAAACCAGGTTTTATCATTCTTTTTTCGAGGAATGTTGATACTCCTGAGCAGGTAAAGAAACTTGTGGACGATGTGTCAGATTTCTTAGATTATAGACCCATATTTGCTGTGGACCAGGAAGGGGGAAGTGTCCTCAGACTGAAAGATGGATTTTCAACACTTCCAAGTGCTATGGCTTGTGCTGCAACCGGCGATCGTGAGTTAATAAAAGAAGCCGTATATGCTATGTCCTTAGAACTTAAGGCGGTGGGCATTGATTTCAATTTGGCACCGGTTGTGGACGTCAATACGGATCCGTTCAATCCAGTAATAGGTACCAGATCGTACAGTGATGACGCAAATGTCGTTGTGGAGTTTGCATCATCATTTTTGGAAGGTTCAAAAAGTGCACGTGTAATGACCTGTTTGAAACACTTCCCCGGACTCGGGAGCGTTTCTGTCGATCCCCACTACGACTTGCCGGTAGTAGAAAAATTTTACGAAGAGCTTTACAGACTCGAATTAATACCTTTTGGAAAACTAAATGCAGATGCTTTGATGCCTTCACATGTGTTTTTGCCCAGGATTCAAAAAGACGGACTTCCAGCATCTTTATCAAAGGAAGTTATCGGTGGAATTGCGAGAAACGAATTAGGTTTCAAAGGTTTGATCGTTTCTGACGACCTCCTAATGGGAGGAGTTAGTAAATTCTCCATTGAAGACAGAATACGTTTAGCGTTTGATGCCGGGAACGATGTTTTAGTAATCTGCCACGAACCGGACTTACAGTTGCGAGCATTCAAGTATTTTAAAGAGATGATAAAAGAAGACCGGATTATAAAAAATAAGTTTACAAAGGTCTTGGAAAGAATAATGCTTGTTATCCAAGATTTTCAGCATGAAGCTCGTCCATCCATGGATTTGATAAATTGCCAGGAACATAGACAAATAATGAAGACAATTGCCGAAAAATCTATCACAGTCGTTAGGCAGGAGATTTTAGAACTTCCATTAACAACTTTAGATATCGTTCTTACTATGGTGGGGCCACCATTTTCACCGGTAAGTGATAATCCAGAAAACAAGATCCCATCAATTGTTTTAGAAATTGCAAAACAATTCGGTGTAAATCACTCCTGGTTTTCTGAGGAGAATCTTCCAAACGTTGAATCGTTAAAAGGTAAAACCATAATTTTGTTCACTTATGATGCATATAGAAGTGATGTTCTGAGGAAATTTATCAAAGAACTTGATAATCGCTCAAACCTTTTTCTCGTCGCTCTTAGGAATCCTTACGATGCTTTGTTAGTAAAAAATTCTTTGGCTACATATGGCAGTCTCGACATTCAACAAAAAGCAATTACTGATGTTTTAACAGGTAGAATAAAACCTACTGGAACGCTTCCTTTAAAAAGAAGAGAGGTGGTTTTATGATAAAATTCTCAAGGAAACTGTCTTTCGAAGAGTTAGAAACAGAGATTTCAAACCCGGTAACAGAAAATATAGACCAGCTTGACACGCTTAGCATCCTTAGGATAATAAATGAGGAAGATAAAAAAATAGCTGAGGCTGTCTCAAAAGTTCTTGATAAGATTGCAAAGGTTGTAGATTTCTGTGTCGAAGCGATAAAAGACAAAGGAAGGGTAATCTATGCTGGTGCTGGTACAAGCGGAAGGATAGGTTATTTAGATGCTGTAGAGATAGTTCCTACTTTTGGGATGCCGCCTGATGTTTTTGTTCCTCTCATTGCTGGCGGTGAAGAAGCTCTAAAAAGGTCTGTGGAAGCTGTTGAAGATGATTTTGAACTTGGAAGAGAAGATGCCAGAAGAATCAGTTTATCGAGTAAAGATGTTGTGATAGGAATCACAGCAAGTGGAAGAACACCTTATGTAGGAGGAGTTCTTGATTTTGCGAGAGAACATGGTGCAAGAACTGTTTTGATATGTAACGTTTCAAAACCTGCTTTGTCTGAATATGCCGATGTTGTTATCTCAGTCGAGACGGGACCTGAAGTTATAGCTGGTAGCACAAGAATGAAGGCTGGGACTTCACAGAAAATGGTTCTGAATATGATAAGCACTGCCACGATGATAAGACTCGGGAAAGTTTACAAAAACTACATGGTCGATGTTCTTGTTCTAAACGAAAAGTTGAAAGACCGCGCAATTAGAATTATCATGAATGTAACTGGTGTGGACTATAAAACAGCTGCTGAATATTTAAGAAAGGCGGATAACAAGACTAAGGTTGCTGTCTTGATGATACTAACAGGAAAAACCAAAGATGAATGTGAAGCTCTTTTAGAGAGTAGTGTTAGTATCACACATATAATGAAACATCTGAACAAAAATCAGGCTGAAATACAGCAAAATAGTAAAGAGGAGGAGAGAACTTGAATAATAATCCCGCGCTTCCTTTGTATTACAGGATTTATTCCGAGCTAAGAACAAGGATTCTTAATGGGTATTACAAGGATGGAAAACTACCTCCAGAGATGGAACTATGCAAAGAGTTTAAGGCAAGTAGGATTACCATAAGAAATGCCTTGGAGCAACTAAGGCGCGAAGGCTTGATTGTACGTTCTAAAGGCAGTGGTACCTTTATTAAAAAGACAGAGGGTGAGGAAGAGTTAACAAGACTGACAGGGTTTACTGATGAAATGAAAGGTAGAAAAGTTACTTCAAGAGTTCTTGAAAACAAGCTCGTAAGTGTTCCATTGGAAGCTCAAGAACAGTTTGGGTTACCAACTGGTGCGTTGGTCGTTCTACTTAAGCGCGTTAGATACATTGATGATAGACCGGTAGCAATAGAATCGGCATACCTGAATCCTTCGGTGGACCTGAGAATACTCAATATTCTTCAAAAGAACATGGAAACATCTTCACTCTACCATTTCCTGCAGGACGAACTATCGATAAATCTATCTTATGCTGAAGAAATTCTTGAAGTTACGAAGGTTTCAAAGGAAGAAGCACAGTTGTTAAACATTAAACCTGGTGAGTGTGCGATATTAAGAAAAAGACACACTTATACAGACACAGGAAAATGTGTTGAATTCGTTCTTTCCATCTACAGAGCCGACGAATATAAATTCAGGGTTATCAGGAAATAAATGAAATAAGTGGAGCATGAGCGTAATGTCGGAACTTGTGTTATCAGTTGATGGTGGGGGCACAACCACAAAATTTTGTGTGGTAGAAATTACAAACAACCAGGTTATCTACGAATCAGTTATTGAAAGTGGCATTAACTTGACTGCAACAACCACTAGAGAGCAAATGCTAATACTAAACGAAATTAAAAAGCAAATAAGATATCTTTCAGAAAAACCTGGGAACGTATGGAGCATCGTATGTGCTATTTCCGGCGCAGGTAGTAACAAAAGAAAAAAAAGCTTTGAAAAATTACTTAAAACTGCTTTTGACGTAAAAGATGTTATCGTTTTATCTGACATAGAGGCTCTCAGATTGTTGTTGTTTAAAGATAAGCCGGGAATAGTTGTAGTTTGTGGAACAGGGAGTATAGCTATCTCTCACAGCGGTTCGCGTGTAGGTGGATGGGGTCACCTTTTTGGAGATGAAGCTGGAGCATTCAGGATCGTTGTCGAAGTAATACAGCGATTCTATGATCATGTTGATGGTGTACACCCTTACGACCCTGTTTTTGAAAGCCTTAAATTGTTTTTCAATTTTACCTCACCCAATGAACTTACAAACCTACAAGCAAGAAAAGACTATAAATCAAAAATTGCTTCATTTGCAGCCACAATGCCTTTGACAGAGCTTACGAAGACTGTTATTGAAACGCAGATAAATCACTTTGCGACGAAAGTTTCTCAGCTTGCAAAGAAAGAGAGTATCAACGACATATACCTATTTGGCGGTATGTTTAAAAATGAGTATTTCAAAGATACTTTCCTAAGGAAGCTAGACACGTTTAACACTCAAGTGGTTAATAAAAAACTTCACGTCGAGCTCGCGCTCAACGTGAAGTTTCTTAAAAAAGTCCTTGATAGTTCTTAGTAACTACTTGTATAAGATACAGCGTACCTTCCTCCCATCGACATCTACAAAGTCAATTTCCATACTGCATTCCGGCTTGGCAAATTTACATCTTGGAGCGAAAGGGCATCCCGGGGGAGGGTTTATCAAGCTTGGCGGTTCCCCAGTGTCAACAAAGCTGGTTGTTAAAAATTTCTCGGGATCCGGTGCTGCTTCCTTCAAAAGTTTTGTGTACGGATGGAGTGGATTGTTTACCACTTCCTTTGCGTTACCTTCTTCAACAATGATTCCTGCATACATAACTATAATTCTATCTGAAACATATTTTGCAGCAGCCAAGTCATGGGTAACATGAAGGAAAGCTATTTTATAATCGTTCCTTAGTTTAAGCATCAAATTCAGAATGCCTGACTTTATTGAGACATCCAGCATAGAAGTTGGCTCATCTGCTAAGATTATTCTTGGTTTCGTTATTATCGCACGTGCAAATACAACTCGCTGTCTTTGGCCTCCGGAAAGTTCATGTGGGTATTTTTGTAAGTAGTTCTCTATAGGCGTTAATTCTACTTCGTGTAAAACATCTTCTATAACCTTTTGCTTATTGGATATTTTGTGAATTTTCAGAGGTCTTTCTAATGCGTGTGCAATCGTTTTGGTAGGATTAAGTGAAGCGAAAGGATCCTGGAATACCATCTGCACGTTTCTTCTGAACTCAAGTTCTTCACTTCTCTTCATTTTTTTCGGTAGCTCTTCACCGAACAATGTAATTTTACCAGAAGTTGGTTCGTATATCCTTGCCAAAACTCTTAGTAAAGTAGTTTTACCACATCCGCTTTCGCCAACTATAGAGATTATCTCATTTTCTCTAAGTTCGAAATCCACACCGCGAAGAGCTTTCAAAGTGAGTATTTTGAACCCTTTCCTGAGCGCGAACTCTTTTCTGAGATTCTCAACCTTTAATACAGATGACACGCGACCCACCTGCCATTTCCTTTGTCTTCAACGTATTTTAGCTCTGGTTTTTCGGTTGTACATTTATCTAATGCATACGGGCACCTTTCTTTGAAAGGACAACCTACTATTTGAGTTCCAAGGTCCACAGGTCTGCCAGGTATGCTTTTGTAGGACTTCAAATCCTTTGAAATACTCGGTAGTGCTTCAATTAATCCCTTTGTGTAGGGATGCAAAGGTTTTGTGTAAACATCTTTAGCGCGACCAATTTCGACGAGTTCACCTGCGTACATTATTGAGATTTTGCTAGCAAGTTCGAAGAGTAACGATATGTCATGAGTAATAAAGATTGTTGAAAAGTTCTCTTTCTTTCTGAGTTCTTCAATTTGTTGAAGAATAGATCTCTGAACAACGACGTCAAGAGCGGTCGTAGGTTCATCCATCACAACAACACTCGGAGATAGGAGCAACGCCATAGCAATAACCACACGTTGTCTCATTCCACCAGACAACTGGTGTGGGTAACTTTCCATACGGTCCGCGGTGATTCCTACCAGTTGTAGTTTTTCTTTTATCAAGTTATATGCATCGGCTTTTGAAAATCCATGATTTCTAATTAACACATCTGCCATCTGGTCTTTTATCTTCAAGACAGGATTTAGTGAGTTCATTGAGCTCTGGGTTACCAGAGAAAATTTTTTCCATCTCATTTTTCTTAACTCCCTGTCTGGCAAAGTCAAAATATCGACGCCGTCTACCAAAACTTGCCCCGAGATTATCTTACCTGGCTTTTTCAGCAGTTTCAGTGCCGCAAGTACCAGCGTAGACTTCCCGCAGCCTGATTCACCTGCGATTCCATAGAAGTCACCTTCTTCGACTCTTAGTGATACATTTCTAACAGCATAGACAAACTTGTTTCTAAACTCGTATCCTGCGTTTAGATTTTTGATTTCAAACACAGTACCACCTCTGCTTGATTCTTTTTAGCTTATCGGGAACGTAATCGTGGATTTGTAATTTCATCAATAGAGAAACTTATAAGTGCGAATGCTGTACCGAGTAGTACTATACAAAGCCCAGGTGCAAGTACCCAATACCACATACCATTTAACAATGCGTTCGCATTTTGAGCCCAGTATAACATCGTTCCCCAAGTAATTTTACTTACATCACTAAGTCCCAAGAATGAAAGTGAAGCTTCACCTATTATAGCGTAAAGGACTGAACTGAAAAAAATTGATGCAACTAGCGAAAGCATATTCGGAAGAAGTTCAACAAATATCGTGTATAAATTGCTCTCACCGATAACCTTTGAAGCAAGTGTGAATTCTCTGTTTTTAAGAGATAGCATCTGAGACCTGATAATCCTTGCACCAGAGCCCCAACTTGTAAATGCTATAACTAAAATTACCATCAGTGGTCCCCTTACACGCATGTAAGAGCTTATTACAATCATCAAAGGCAGTCCAGGGATCACAAGAAAAATATCTGTAAGTGTTGACAATATTCTATCGACAATACCACCGTAATAACCAGCTATCATCCCAACGGTGGTCGCTATTGCCGTCATAATTAAACCTGTGGAAATTCCAATTGTGAGAGAAAGGCGAGCACCGTAAAATACTTGGGATAATATATCACGTCCCATCCTATCAGTTCCAAGAGGATGCTCATGTGATGGTGATTCGTAGGGCATGCCGACAGTTTTGTTTGGCTCGTACTTTGCAAGAAACGGAGCAAAGATTGCCATTATTATAAAGCTAAGAATAATTGCCACTCCTATTTTCCACTTCACGATAACTACCCCCTAACACGTGGATCCAAGAAGGCATAAACGAAATCCATGATTAAGTTTGCCAAAAGAACTGATAAAGATATGAAAAAGAATATCGCTTGTATTAAAGGAAAATCCTGACTTAATACTGCTCTGTAAAGTTGATATCCTACGCCTGGGTAGGAGTAAACAATTTCTGTTAAGAGTGCTCCGCTTACAACGAACCCCAATGATATACCAAATGCAGTTATACTTGGCAGTATAGCGTTCCTAGCCGCGTAATGGATCATGACATATTTATCATCCAAGCCCTTTGCTTCTGCTAATGTTATGTAATCTTCTGCAAGAACAGATACCATGTTATTTCTCATAGTCAGTATCCAGCTGCCGAGCGAAGCAACGATTAGTGTTACAGCAGGCAATATTGCATGGTATATCACACTTAAAACGAATCTAAAACCTGTTAAAATTTCGGTTGTAGAGTAAGCATTTGACAGTGGAAACCAACCGAGTCTGAACCCAAATATGTACAAAAACAACATAGCAAGCCAGAAATATGGGATGGCTCTTAACGAAAGTGAGAAGATGAGTAATCCAGAACCAAGAAACTTATCTCTGTTCCATCCAGCATAAATACCTAGGAACGTTCCTATCAAAAAACTCAAGACCGTTGAAGTACCAACCAACCCTACTGTCCATGGAATGGAGTTTTTTAGAACCTGTGAAACCGGTACTGGATAGTGTAAGTAAGATATACCAAAGTTACCTGTGAACGTGTTCTTCAAGTAATCTAAGAACTGCGAAAACATATTTTTGTCTTTTTCTACACCGAGGGCAATTCTCATTGCTTCTATAGCTTTCTCATCGACATTGGGCCCAAAACGTGAGAGAATCCTTTCCGCAGGGTCACCGGGCATCAACCTTGGGAGTACGAAGTTCAGTGTAAGAGCAAAAAACAGGGTTATAACAAAAAATAACAACCTGTTTGCAACGTATTTCAAACTTCTCACCGTCCTCACTTTCGAACCTTTTTTGAGAAAAATTCACCAATAATTTTAGAAAAACGGCAACGCACTTTTGGATTATTTGCGTTTATTTTTCGTTGATTCATTTTGTAATACAAAGTGCGTTGCCGTCAATTTAAATTTTTTACTAAAGAACCTAACTCTTTTACTTAACAGGTTCAAGATTCATCACAAGATAGATCTTATCCATGCCGGTGATCCTTGGTTCAACGTACGGTTTCTTCTCGTTTGGCCAACCCGTGAAGTTCTTTGTTGAATAGATGAACCAAACGGGATTGTAGAAGAGAGGAACAGCCGGAACGTTTTCAAGCACAATCCTCTGCAACCTCGACATAATAACCTTTCTAACCGAAATGTCTGCTGTTTCTTTAATCTTTGCCAAAAGCTCGTCTGTTGTTTTATCTATCCATCCGCCCCTGTTACTGCCAATGTATGCATTTGCTGAGTTCAAAAAGTTATCGTAGAAATTGTAAGGCGTTGCGCCGTAATTTGCCCAGCTCAAAACTATGTCGAAGTTCTTGTTACGAATTCGCTGCAAGTATTCACCAAAGTCAATAGGAGTTACCTTTAGTTCTACTCCATAATCAGCCATTTGTTGCGATAGCAATTCACAGACAGCAATCCAGTCTGTCCATCCCGCGGGTACTAGGAGCTCGTAACTGAGCTTGATGTTACCCTTAACCAAAATCCCATCTTTTCCTTTCTTAAAACCGGCTTGTGCAAAAAGTTGCTCTGCGATCTTTGGGTCATATTTCCACCATAACTTCTTCAGATCCTCACTTATCAAATATTCGTAACCAGACTTAATAACAACCGGATTTACCGGAGCAGCGTAGCCGGTCATACCTACTTTGATAATCATATTCCTGTCTATAGCGTGCGTAAAGGCTTTCCTCAACATTGGGTCTTTAAACGGCTCTTTCGCAAGATTGAAGAAAAGGAAGACGGGGTTTCCTTCAGCGAACCAGTAATTCAAGTCTTTTCTTTGTTGAACAAGCTTCTCAATTTGTGGATAGTTAATACCTGCCCAATCGATTTCACCGTTCGCGACTGCTAGCTGTGCACTTTCATTTCCGCTGAATGCGGGTATCCTTATGGAATCAACTTTTACTTTTGACGCATTCCAGTAGTTTGGATTCTTCTTCAACGTTACTACCTGGGTAGAGAAGTTATCAAGTAAGTAAGCACCCGTACCTATAGGATTTTCGTTCGTGAATTTTGAAGGGTCTTCTAGCTTGCTCCAAATGTGCTTTGGAAGTATGTAAACTCCAGCGACACTGTACAGATACAGGGTGTTAACCACTCCAAGTTTTAGTTTAACAGTGTAATCGTCAACTTTTGTGACTTCGGTTAATCCGCCCTTCCAAACACCTGGAACATCGAGAGCGGGGAACTTTTTCAGTGTTTCAAACGTGAATACGACATCGTCGGCTGTGAACAGTGTTCCATCTGACCACTTTACTCCTTTGCGTAGCTTGAACGTTATCTCCTTATAACCTGCGCCCCACTTAAACTCCGATGCCAACCATGGAATAAACTCACCTGTTTTCGTGTTCGCATAAACAAGTGTTTCATAGATAAAACCTGCTGCGATATATCCCGTAGCACCAGCAAAGTATGGATTGAAGTTACGTTGGAACGGACCTGTTACAGAAATAATCATAGACAGCTCTGCAGCCAGCGAAACACTAAAAACTAATACCAACAGTGTTAAAATAGCGAATAACCTCTTCATAACTTTCACTCCTTTCAAAATGATATGGCAAAGCGATGTGAATTTCGATATTTGTTATAACATATTATCATATTCGCTTTCAACCATACAAATGTCAAATTTCAATTTTATCCATTTCTAGAAGATGTAAAAGACGACATAGACGTCTTTTGGATATCTGAACTTCTCTTTTCTCGTGATTTCTCAAAATATCGTTTATAAGATGCAAATATTAACAAAAAAGGGGGCTATTTGAGCCCCCTGACGGTATTGTATTCAAAAGACCTTTTTAATTTCTCCTTCGTAAAACGCATGTATAATTTCCTGATAACTTTTTCCGTTCTTTGCAAGGTAGTGAGCACCATATTGACTCATTCCTACACCATGACCATTTCCTCCTCCATAGAACGTAATTTGCTTAACTCTGCCATCCTCAGCCTTGTCTATTATGTATGTAAAGTAAGCACTGGGGAGTATAGAATAGTTAGGTACAATGCTTCCGTCGTGTCTTTCAATGTTGATGTCTCTTGGAGTACCAGTTATCGACCTTGTAGGTCTTATGACAAAGCGGATGTTGTACTCTTTGTCCACGTCGTAGATTCCATTTTCGGCAATAATCCTGAGAGTCATAATGACACCACCTTGACCTCGCCTCAAAACCTGCAAGTCTTTTAGTTCACCTATAGAAAAGTTTGGGTCATTAACGTCTATCATCTTTCCTTCAACAGTTCTAACAGCATCGAATCCCAGTGCCAGGTCTGCCTTTTCCCTTGCTATGAGACCTTTGCTAATTGAAACTTCGAGTTCTTCCCGTGTCATTGTAACCTTCCATCTGAACCAAGGTGACTCACGATCGTAAAAATCACAAAGTTCCTTTTCATCACCCCAGAAAGATTTGAAGAATTTATGCCAAAACGTTTCATCGACTTTATCTGCTATGAGATTTCCAAACTGCGGTTTAGACCTTAGATAGGGTATTGGTTCACCTGGAAAATTGCCCTTCGAGTCACTCCAAACTTCTTCATTATTGGAAGTAAATCCTGCAGATGTTGAGAAATATACGATAGTACTCAAAGGTTTGTCGTCGATAATCAAAATCTCTCCTGTAGTTTCAGAAACTGCCACTTTTACTATGTCGCTAACTACCTGATTGTTAAAAACCTGGCTATTTGTACTGTCATCGCAGTGCGCGCCGTAGAACTTGTCTTTTGGTCCGCTCAGTACGTCCGCAACGGCTCTACTTCTTGCCAAGACCGCCTGTGCTTTGATCGCTTCTTTCGCAAACCAAGCAGGTACCTCGCTCGGTACAACCAACTCAACGTATTTCTCTACATCCAACTCATTTATTATCGCAATCTTACCTTTAACAGCCTTGATAATGAGTGTATCTGCATACTGAGGTATTCCCAAAGCACGTTTTGCTGAGAGCAACTTAACATTTCCTTTGAAGACTAAAGTATTTTTTCCTGTGTCATTCCCATTCACTACTAAACTTTCTTGATTTGTAGTTATTTCTAACACACTTCCCGCCTCGAATGTTTCATTTTCAAAACTTACTGGTGTCATGCATTCAAATTTTGCAGACGTGAATAGATATCCTTTTGAACCCCCAGATGCATCAAGCTCTACGCTAAGTAAAACGCTTATGCGGGTTGGAAAGTTCAATGAAAACAATGTAACCTGTAAAACAATTGCGAACATTAACAAAAAAATCCGCATTCTTTTCATCTTTAACAACCCCCTTTTTAATAATGGTAGAATTTACTTCCTTAGTTGATATTGAAAAATTTATAAAGTCATCCGATTTAATTTGTATCAACGAATTTTTGCAAGAAGTCAATAATTTCATATAGTTCATCATTAGTCGAAAGCTTACAACTTGCAATCTTTGGTCGAACAAGAATACTCGTATCTTTTAAGAAAACAAAGTCAAAGTTACTCGAGTTCTTTGAAATATTGATTTCGTCTCGTTTATTCTGGATGATTGCTATTTCAACATCGCATCCATATTCTTTCAAGGCACTAGCTACCATGTTAAGATTTTCATTGACTCCAATGGAAACTAAAAGTATTTTCTTTCCAGTGAGAAAAGCCCTAAAATCTCTTTGAAGTGTTATATTTTTGAAACTTACAGGTTTGGATGGAACAGAAATGTACGTAATCTCTTCGTATTCTGGGAATCTAATTGTTAAAGGAACTCCCGTGTTCTCGAGAACCCCTAAGAATTCACCTTTCTTATTGTAAAGCTTCAGAACCTCGACATATTTGTCCCCAGAGAAATCAAGGGGAATCGTTGTTACCGTACTTTCGAATATGATCTTGACATTTACATTACCGTCACCCATAAAGGGAACTATTAGTTTATCATTTTCTTTGATGATGAAACCGCCATCTATTTCAATTGAGATAGGGTTAAAAGATATCGCGTGACCCTTTGAATATGGGTAAACTTCTACGACATAATAACTTCCTGGAACAGCAGGTGCTTTGGTCGGTAAAACAGTCACCTTGACATCGTCAACAGGTGGGACGAAGTTTATCTCTTTTGTATACTTCCTTGAGTAGATTCCATTCTGATCTATGGCATATATTATCAATGAATACTTACCTGGTTTAACATTCTCCGGTATCGACACAAAAATCGTTTCGCCCATGACAATTGTATCAAGTTGTTGGTTGTCGAAGAACGCATATGCTTTTGCTATATTCCCGGAAGTACGCACTAAGAAATTCCAATTATTAATTGTTGAAATTTCTTGAATATCGAGTGTAGGTATGGGGTTCGCAAAAAGTTTACAAATAGCTTCTTTATAGGAAAGCGCCACAGCTTTTAGATTTTCATCAATCATTAACCATTTTTCTCTCTTCTCGTTGGAAATAACACAAGGTTCTCCTAGTATGGCCGGAATTTTTACAGCTCTCATTACATAGACCTGGCCTGGCCCTGCATCTCCGTTTGTTCCTACGTATTTTCTAAACGTTTCTATGAGATAAGAAGCGACATTTCTTGCGTAATCAGCTGAATATGAGGAGTAGTAGGCTATGGAAAAGTCTGACTCTGGTGAATTCGGCATGGAATTAAAATGTATGCTGACAAACAGATCACCATCGACCCTGTTGGCTAGGTCTGCACGGTATTTTAAGTCAACGTCGATATCAGAGGCTCTTGTCATTACAACTGTAGCTCCACATTCTTCCAACATTTCTCTTAAATATAAAGCAACTTTAAGGTTTAGCTCAGACTCTCTTACAAATTTACCAACGGCACCAGTGTCAGTCCCGCCATGTCCCGGATCGATGACTATTATTCTCCCTGACAGTATCTTACCTGATGGTTCGCCAGCAAATGAGTACGTTGATATTAATGATAACGATAGTAAAAACATTATCATTGTTATTTTTAATGACATTTTCATCATTTATTACCCCCCAATAACTGCTAAACTAAGAGGGGGGAGGTCCCCCCTCTGCTCACTTTTTCATGAAGTAGTCGATGATATTTGCTAATAGTAACTGGACAGAAGGTTCCTCAAAGTTCGGACTAATGAAGAGATCCTCACCAATATAGATGCTGTTCTTCCCTTCCACAATTGCAGCATTTAGATCAGGCATATGACTTGGTGTTTCTTTATCGTCGTTATACCACTCGCCAAGCACGTTGGCATCTTCTGGTACCTGAACCACCATAGCCCAGTGTCTCGGAGTTGCTACGAAATCTTCAATACCTTCCCAAATTGGATGGTCCTTAGCCTTCTTGATATATCCATGCACAGGTGGTTTCCAAGCAAATGAGCTGTAAGTGATATTGAAAATGTCACCTAACGCAAATACGTTGCTAACGTTATAAGAGTTGTTGTTGTGATCGCGGAAAGATGCCTGCGCTAACGCTAGAACGTAGCCGCCATTATCGATAAATTTTCGAACTGCTTCAATCTCAAGAGGAGACATACGCCTTGTGTTTGGAAGAATAAGGAGCTTTACATTGTCTAATTTGTAAACTCTTGTAAATTTAACAACAGGATCGGCTTCAGGATTAGCGTATAGTTCCAGATCTTTGTTGAAGATGGGCACGCAAGAATAACCTAATCCTTTTACAAAGTCAAATATGTTTTTCATCTCAGCTAGGTAATCCCAATCTGGTGCAGAGAACCCAAGCTCAGCGTACCACCTTGCAGTGTAATCACTCATAAGCACTCCTACGACTTTTGTTTCCTCTGCCAAAATGAACCCTACTAGCAAAAAGACAAGAGTTAAAAACACAACAACACCCTTTTTCATACTAACTACCTCCCTTCGCGATAAGATAGGTAATGTCCTTTACAGTCTGCCGCATGGATTCTTGAAGCAAATTTTCAAAAGAGAAAATGATTATCTCATCAGGTTTGTACGAGGAGACTACCTTAGCAATCTCGAATAGTTTACTTGGTGTATCTATTACTTTATAAGCTCCAAGACCGACTCTGACTCTTTCAAGAGAACCAATTTTGTTCATCGCGTACGTTACATGAGCAGTTACAACATATTTGTCACTTTCATAAGCCATCATACAAGCGTAATCTAAATACCCTCCCTTAAGCCATTCAATCCATTCTTGTAGCCTCTGGGCTAGTGCGTCAGGTTCGTAATAAGCAAAGACAGCCGCGGAAAGACTTTTCCCATACTTTTTAACCTTCTCATATATGAGTTTAACGGTTTCGGATACTTGTTGCCTTCTAAATATCTCAAAACCATCAGCCATACTTGTTAACTTTTTTTCAACTAGAGCTTTTTTTAACCATTCTCTATACATTTTCTGAGCTTGCGGATGGTATCCAAAAGTTTTGTATGGGTACCTGATGTAGTCTAAATGTATTTCGTCTACTTCATATTTTCTTGCTATTTCTTCAGCAACGGAGCTTACGAATTCTTTTACCTCTGGTAGAGCAGGATCAAGGAATATACCAGGAGTGTTAACCTCAGGAACAGACGTATATTCTAACATAGAACGGCCATTAATGTCGTAAGTGACCCACTCCGGATGTGCATTGATAACGTGCTTCGGGGATTTTGGGCGCGAGCCAAACGGCCAAACGTAAAAAACATTCATCCACGCAGAAACTTTTATACCACTTGGCTTTGCTAATTTTATTACTTCTTTCAACGGATCAAAATTTTCTGGCATGTCAGCTAAGGCCTCTGCTCTTGGCAGTATCTCAGAATCATAATAAGCATCAGCTCGACCAACTACTTGAACATATATTCTTGTTGCACCGACAGCTTTCGATATTTGAACAACTTGTCTAATCTTTTCGGGAGAAGTTATCTGATCACGAACAACCCAAATTCCAAGTGGATAGGAAAACATCATTGAAAACGTCAGAAGAAAGAATAAAAGACTAACCTTTCGTAGCACCCGTCATCAACCCCTTCACAAAGTATTTTTGGAATGCAAAGAAAATTATAAGCATAGGTACCGCAGAGAAAAGGGAACCTGCCATTTGCAATCCAAACTGGTTCAGTTCAAGTCTTTGTAGAGTCGCTAAACCGACAGTCAACGGATATTTTGAAGGAGTGTTTAACACTATCAACGGCCAGAGAAAACCATTCCACGAAGAAATAAATGTGAATATGGACGCTGCTGCGATTACAGGCTTGCTCATTGGTAACATTATCCTCAAATAAATTCTCCATTCGCTAGCGCCATCAACCTTTGCAGCATCTACGTAATCCTGAGGAATTACAAACATATATTGTCTCATCATGAATATTATGTAAGGACTAGCAAGAGACGGTATTATCACAGCCCATAAAGTATCCAGTAAGCCGAACTTATTTATTATTAAGAACGCAGGTAAGAGGGTAACCTGAGGAGGTACAAGTATGGTTGAAACAATGAGTGTAAAAAGTAATTTCCTTCCGGGAAACCTCATCTTTGCAAAAGCATACGCAGCTGCAGAGCATGTGAGAACAGAACCGAACGTTATAGATACGCTTATTATTAAGCTATTAAGAGCCCAACTCCAGATTTGTGGATATGAAAAAAGCTCTTTGAAATTCTCCAAAGTAGGTCTTGACGGAAACAATCTTGGTGGTACCTGTCTAATATCTGTTTCGGGCGTAAAAGCTGTTTGAACCATCCAGTACAGTGGAAATAGTGTTGAAAGAGCCCAAAGTCCAAGAAATAGTATAAAGAATAGTACCTCAACGAATTTGGACAAAGCTTAACCCTCCCATTCGTAATGTTGAGACATTGTCCGAAACTGAAATATTGAGACAGCCACAGCTACACCGAAGAATATCAGCGAGATAGCAGCAGCTTCTCCGTAGTTGAAGTCTCTGAAAGCCGTGTTGTATATCAAATAAACCAGAGTTACTGTGGAATTCCCAGGACCACCACCTGTCAAAACATAAACTTTGTCAAAGATACTGAGTCCTGTTATGGTATAGGAAACCGCTAAATAAAGAGTTGTTGGCGTAACAAGCGGAACAGTTATTTTTAACCACTTTTTAAAACCTGACGCACCATCCAACTCAGCAGCTTCATATAAAGACTTCGGTATGTTGTTTATTGCAGCAAGGTATAATATCACACCAGCTCCTGGAGCTATGACCATATCAGTGAGTATTATAGACCACATAGCGATCTTAGGGTCTACCAACCATGGTACTGGCTGGGCTCCGAGTTTGATCAAAAGCGTATTTATAGGACCAAAATTATAGTTCAAAAGCCATCCCCAGATTATAGACATAACAACAGTTGCAATAACTGTTGGTAAGTAATAAATCGCACGGAACACACTTTGGGACTTTTCCGACAAAGGTGCAAGCAATGAAGCAATTACTAAAGCTACAATAATATTCTTTACTACATGAAAGAAAGCATATAAAATTGTGTTTTTTACAGCAACCCAAAAGTCTGGATTTTGGAACACATGTTTGAAGTTACCTAAACCGATCCATTCACGACCAAATACGCCGATTTCCTGGAATGCCATCACAAAAGCTAACACTACTGGTACGAAAGTGAAAAGAATAAATATTAAAAATGCAGGAGTTAAAAAGGCATAAGCAACTAAGTAACGCTTTTTCAGACTTATCTCCCCTTTCTGGAAACATTTTCTATAATTCTTTTTGCTTGCTTGTCTGCGTCAGAAAGAGCGGTCTTTACATCTTTCTTTCCTAACAAAGCAAGCTGTATTTCTCTTGAAACAGCCTCAATCACCTGATCTTTTGCAGGATGTGGGGGTAATACATAGTTATTTTGCGATATTTGGAGTGCTTTACTCATCAGTGGATCATTTTTATATATGTTACCAACACTTTTCCGAGTTGGAAACTGCCCATACTTTACCAATTCTCTTTGCTGTTCAGGAGATGTTATATACTTAGCAAACTCGACCAGCACAGCGAGTTTTTCTTTATCCGTCTGTGAGAATATTTGATATGACGACACGTCTCCAATGCTCCATGCTTTGTCACCTTTCTTTTTAACAGGATACGGTGCAATGTCAATGTCTAAACCAGCATTTAGAAGCGCAGGTATAGCCCATGTTCCTGCGACATATATTGCTCCTTTTCCGCTACGAAAGAGATTATAAGCATCCGCGTCACCGTAAGCTGCCATAAACGGTGGGGCACATTCAGCAAAAACTTTGCGAAGTTTTTCTAAAGCTTCAACGTTTTGATTGTTTACAACCACAGATCTTAAATTTTTTCCATCAAGTTCAAAGAAATTACCACCGAAGTTCAAGAGAAATGGCCAAAGATGAGTGTTATCAGGTGGGACAGCCCCTGTTACGAAACCGTAGACATCTACTTTACCGTCGTTGTTTCTATCGAAGGTTAATTTCTTTGCTATTTCATAGAATTCGTCGAATGTCCATGGATTATCAAGAGACGGAATAGGAACACCTCTCTCCGCAAATATCTTTTTGTTTAAGATTACCACCTTAGTTGTCATGTAGAAGGGGAAACCGTACATCTTACCGCCGTATGAAGCAGCTTTAATAGCTGCAGGATAATAATCTGCTTTTTCTTTATCAGTTAGGTAATTGTCGATAGCCTCAACTGCACCTTGGACTATATATTCAGTTCTTAAGGGTCCCCGGGTAACATCAGGCCATTTTTTAGATGCAACAGCCAGGTCCAGTTTCTGATCGCCACCACTCCAAGGTATCTCAGTCAATTTAAACTCAACACCGGGGTAAGACTTGGAGAACTCACTCATCATCCTTTTGATCCAAGCGTAGTTGTCTCCACCTTCACTCCATGCAGGAAAATCCCAAATGTATATCGTCCCCTTCCAAGCAAAGCTAGTGGCAAGAATTATGACAAACATAAAAAGCACTAATAGTCGTTTCATAAAATACACCTCCTATTTGCAAACAAAAATTGCCAATCTACATAGCTTCGGTTAATTTGATAGTTTTGGTGTCATACATGAAAATGTTTCTTGTTCCCAGAGATAATCTGACTCTGAAATATAAATACTTAATCTCTGTGTTGGTGTCGTCAATTTCTTCACTGGGAATGTGAATATTTACCGCAATATCACCATACGGAAATGTGTCCGTATCTTTAATTGTCTGCCAAATTACTTTGTCCTCAATGGCATCTATCATCTCAACAATCAACCTGTGTCCTCTAAGGAATGGTAAAGAATAATAATGAACCAAAAGATCTACGCCGTCTTCTTTAAAAAAGTAGCTCGGAGGTTCTTCTAGATACGCATAAACAAAGGGATGACCATTGCTGAGCCAAAGTCTGACCAGTAAAGAGTAATAACAAAACCGATTTCCGGTTGGTCCGAACGGTGCAAATCTGTTGTCTCCCTTTATAGTGAAGATATTGATCCCGTAACTTCCACCACGTGCTTCTATGGTTTTGCCATTTCCTAGGTAGATGCCTGCATGAAAACCCACAGTGTGCCCTCCGCCGTTGTATAAAAGATCACCGGGCCGTAATTCATCAACATTTTCAAAATAAACCCATATCAAATCACTTTTTCCCATTATCATATGATCTATTCTATCCACGTCATCTAATGCCGTATGATAAACCCAAGCAGCAAAATTCCAGCAATCAAAAACCCTGTTAACAGGATCGTAACTGCCCCAACCATATTTACCACCAACCATTGTCAAAGCTGTTTCCATTACCTTCTTTTGTAGATTATTAACGTGTAAGCTATTTGGATAAACGAACGTACCAGACACAGCCCTGAAAACAGTAAGAAATAGAACTAAAACGACAAGAAGTCTACGCATTTTCAGCCACCTACCTGATATACCATTAAGAGTAAATGTATACTTCAATGTTATATTTGCTATATCATTTTATCAAAAAGTTTGTAAGTACAGAAACACGTTTGCACCGCTATTTTGTTAAAGTAACGGAAAGAAGTCTTTATACTCTAAAATTTCTTCATTTTTTCGTGATTTTTGCGTTCTTTCTTCAATAACCGAGTGTTAAGATCTTAGAAAGCCATTCTCAAATATATCATGCGAATTAATAAATCCACTTTTGAACAGCACGTGCCGTCTTCTGAATGCACAAGTCTGCTTCAGCTTTTATATTTTGTTTAGTCATCTCAAAAAGAGCCTCTAAAACGTGCAACTGAGATATTTTTGATCTAATTGCACCGCTTTCAAAAGGTGCTTCACGAATAGGTGTAAGCAAAACGTAATCAGCAACGTTTGCAAGAGGAGACCTCATATGCCCAGTCACAGCTATAACTGTAACGTGGTTTTCTTTTGCTAGTTTTGCTAAGTCTACTATGACCGATGTCGAACCACTTTGAGAAAAAGCAAGGAGAACATCCTCTGATTTAGATATTGCGATTTCCATGGCTGATAGATGCGGGTCTTGAGAAAAAAACGTGTTAATCCCTATTCTCATAAATTTATAGTAAGCATCGAGAGCAGTTGCACCGGAAGCACCAACGCCAGCCGTGTAAAGTTTGTTGCAGGTAGCAATTTTCTCAGCACATTTGGTGAGAACATCTTTTGAAGATTTTAAAAGTTCGTAAGTTTTTTCTATAGCATTTACGTGATTTGATTTTATTTTCGAAAGTATATCCTCTGAGGAAAAGATTTCATTCTCATTCTTACCGTTCGGTATACTTTTTGCAAGGGAGATTTTGAATGAGTGAAAACCTTCAAAACCAAGTTTTTGACAGAATCTTACAATCGTGCCTTCGCCGACGCGTAGTAGCTCAGAAAGCTCTGTAATGCTCATATGAATTACCTCTTCTGCATTTTCTAATACATATCGCGCAATGATTTCTTCCTTTTTGGTAAGAGCACCGTGCTTGTAACTTAAAATCGTAAAAACATCTTCGGCCATATTTTATGCTCCCTCCTCAAAATTTTTTATAGCAAAAAGAGAAGCACCGATGAGCCCTGCATCGTTTTGAAAAACGCTAAGCTCGACTTGTTCAGGTCGATAAAGTGATTTAGAAGAATAAATTCCGACTTTGGTTCTAAGTATTTGTAAAGCTCCTTCTCCCAGTTCCGTAAAACCTCCACCAATGACAACAAGTTCAGGGTCAATCATAAGGAATATCTTATCAATCAAGATTGCCAAATCGGAGCATATTTTGTCAACTGCCAGCAGCACTTTTTCGTCCTTGTTTCTGAAGTAGCTGATAAGTTGAGGACGTCTGTTCAAAGGTATTTTTGCATATCTGTGAAGCACTTTCATAGACACGTATTGTTCTGCGCAGCCGTGCTTACCACAATTGCATTTGCGACCGTTAGGATAGAGTATGGTATGTCCCACCTCTCCTGCTTCCCACAAATTTCCGTCTATTAGTTTTCCATCGATAAAGAGTCCACCACCAAGACCTGTTCCCACAGTTAGAAAAAATAGAGAACGAACACTTCGAACACGTGCTTCTGCTAATGTCGCTGCTCTGGCATCATTTATAACATAAGTCGGTACTCCTAAAGTTTCTTCTACGTCTCTTTTAATATTCCTTCCTGCCCAGTTTTTTAAATTGGGGGTGGCGTACAGGATTTCTCCTGTATTCGAATTAACTCTGCCCGCAGTTGCGATTCCTACGGCTGCTATATCTTTACTGTTTTTCGATAACTGATGGATCACTTGCATAGTTGTGTCAAGTGGGTTCGTTTTTGACGTTTTCTGGATGATTTTGTTTATCAGGATTCCATTATCATATATTGCACCTTTTACAGTGGTACCTCCTATATCAATTCCTATGATCTTGGTTCCCACTTGCCTTAACTCCTTTCTTTTCTTTAGTATGTAATACCGTTATTGAGTATCGTGCAGAACAATGCCAATTTCAAAAGGTCTATGCCACGGAAAGAAAATGGAACATTTCCAGTTCTTTTTAAAAGCCCTGTTAATCTTCTCGAGGTATGGTTTAAGATTTTCTTGTACAAAGTTCTTAGCCCAATCCTCATCTTTTATCATTGAAAGACAAGAGTTAGCACTGTAACCGAGCTTTTCGATTTCTCCGTAGAGCATTTTTCTGACATTAGCTTGATATCCCCAGTGTTCTAACAAAAGTATAGATTGGTATTTTTCCATGTCTTGTACGTTTAGTTTAAACAACCCAACCTTGCTGAAGTAAAGTATTACAGCGTGTGCACATGTTGATCCAAGAGTGTTACCGGCGGTATTCCAACCATAGTAAGCTACGCTTTTCCAATCAATTGGCCTTTGCAAAAGTTCTTCGACTAAAATATTGTCTGAGCCGTTTGCATATCTTACGTCTGCAACAGCTATTATTTTGCTTTGCTCATGGGCTAACTGTATCAAGTGTCTCAATTTGTCCTGATTTTCTTGTTCATGTAAGTTTTCTTGAAAAGCTGCTTCCCTTGGTTCGTCCGGAGCGAAGTTGTTTACGTAAAGCAATATATCAAATTTACCTTCTGAGTTGGTTAACTTCCCTCCAGCGCCGACGATTTGTGATTTAGCTGACGTATCCAAATCGTCACTATGATATGGGGGGACGAGATGGGCGTACTCTGGTTTCCTGTAAACAATTTTGAAGGTTGGTTGGAGACCAAAGTAATCACACAGAGATTTCGAAAGCAAACTTAGGGAAGCTTCGTCTGCGCCATTTCGAATCTGTACTTTGTCAGTTAGTCCCAGTTGCTTAATTAATTCTTCAAGCTCGCATGCTTCTTTGTAAACAAGGCTTCCTTCAGAGTTGTCATCGAGCATTATGCTAAGAAAATCTATAACTTCTGATTGAACGAGTTTGATGGTTTCCCTTATTATTTTCAGATTTCTCCTTCGTCTCCACAAAAAGTCCTCAATAATCCAATTAGGAATATCTGCCTTTTTTACTTTCATACCCTTTGCAAGTTCAAGTGAGTACTCGTAAAGTGCTTTTCCAAAATATACCCAGTAATCTGGTTCTTCCTCCATCGAATTATAGGTCGGGATTCTTGTAATACTTTTTGTTACGTATATTTTTAGGTTAGTATTTTGTCTTTTTAACAGAGACAATACGTTCAGCCGTTTGACTAACGTTTCCTCTTGTGTGTAATCCAACCTCGAAGGGACGAGTCCACCGTGTAAAAGCATGTCTAATGATAGTATTGCTAAATCACAGTCAGTTGAGTTCTCAAATAACCAGTTAATTATGTAGTCAACATCAGCTGGTATTTTCTTAAGACCAAAGTGACCAGGTACAAGAACGTCTATCCCGACGGACAAACAAAGGTGGATGAAATAATCTTTAGTGCAAAACCTTTCGTCTACGGGAAGAAATAGTATTTTCATTTTCAGAAAGGTGCGCGCACCGGTATTGAACATTGAACATATCTTTTATGAAAAGAAAGCGCGCACAAAACACCTCCTTTCCTAACTTTTTTAGCTTAACTTGCTGAAACGACTAAAACACTTGGACGTATTATTTTTTGTGAAGTATGAGTTTTCCGAACCTTTCAGGTGTGTGGAACGTACCATAAGTGACACTCCAAGCATAGTAAAACACAGCATTGCCTTTCCAACGATTCCTGCACAAATTGACTCTGAGTTCTGAGATATCATCTAAAGACAACCCTAAGTAATTCATATTAATCTTTATCTCTGCGTACCATACATTGTTCTCTTTCCAGGTGGTTGCAACAATATCGCCGTTCCATTTACTATCGTAACCAACTTCATCGTAAATAGTACCATCAAAACCTACAACAAAGTGGTAGTAAGTATTGTTCTTCTCATCCTTAAGTATGAAAACCTCAACAGAGTCGCCTAAGTAAGTGCGAGTGTCACGTGGTCCAGAAACTATTTTTACAGAGCTGAGATCCGGTTCTTCGCAAATAAAAAGAACGTACAAGTTTTCGGTGTCGTACATAACCTTGGCGAATGTCTTTACGTCAGGTTTTTGCCCGCTATCGTGGTAAAGGAACTCTCCGGTAGTTTTTGCATCTTTCCATTCATCAAGATTTCGATTAAGACTTGAACTACCCTGCTGAACTGTTAATTTTGGTATTGGAACTATGTTATCAACAACAACCATTTCCTTTGGTTTTTGCAGGACAAAATCCGCTCTTGGCTTTAATCTGTTTGCTGCTGGACGCACGATTTCAAGCATCCAATGCAGCGAATCTGCTGCTGTTAAAGCTACCCCAGGGTTTTTTACATTGTCAGAGATGGTAAAAATTGCTTTCGAAATACTCTCCGTGAGCTTAGTGTAATCTTTGCTTTTCTTAATTTTCTCAAATTCTGAAAAGACAACTTCAATATCGTTCTTTACACTGTCGTTCTCAGCAAAGATTTGAAGTTCTGATTTCAAAGCTTCATCGAATGCAACAAGCAATTCTTCTATTTTTCTAAACGGTGTTATTGACTTTTTCGACATAGCGTTTTTAAAGTATTCATAATCTTTTGAGAACTTTTTTATATGAGAGACAGAGAATAAGACAAATCCAGCCTTGAAATAATCACTCGCAAGGGAAATCTGGTCAATGACTTTCTTGGGTTCGTCCAAGGAAATGAGTTGAAGCCCTGGACAGAGGTATACATCGCTCTTGTATTCTAACTGCATGTCAAAAAGAATCTTAAGATCTTCAACTGAGTTTCTATAATCCATTGGTATGAGGAGGTCTAGATATCCTTTTTTTACCCAGTATTCCCAGTTCTGCTTTTTTTCCATACGAGCACCACTGAGCGTAGGATATACCGCTGCGCTGACAATCAAGTCGCTTTTCACTTTTTTTGCTTTACTATAGAACTCCTGGACAAATGTGTTCACGTTTTCTTCTCGCCACATTTGCCATACAACGCTCTCTTTGCTATACTTTTCTATACTGAACGGATCTATGCCAGTTTCTTCTTTGAATCTCTTCACCGCGAATTCTTCGTATCCAAACTCATCGCCATCATATCTTATATAGTCTAGATTTATACCGTCGATTTCATATTTTTGTACCAATTCTAGTAGTGCATCAATGAGGTAGTTTTTCACTTCTGGATTCGCATGTGACAACCAGGCCGTGTTGTTTTTTGAAAAAATACTTCCAAACTTGTCTTTTTCAATCCAATCAGGATGAGCATCCATGAAAGGTGTTTTCACGCCGCCAGAAGCAACAGCATACACCCAGCACCATGCGTGAACCTCCATACCAACTTTTTTGGCTTCATCAATTATAATTTCCAAAGGGTCTTCTTTCCAATTTTTGAACGCAGGGTCTTGTGGGAATTTAGAAAGTTTTGGAGATATGGTCATACCTTTGTAAATAACTTCGGGAAACACGGCATTAAATCCTAATTCGCTGAGCTCTCGAATTTGTTCTCGCAACTTCTCAGGAGTTTCGCAATCTCTAATTGCGTAACTATCAAACCAAATCCCTCTTAACTGAACATTGTACTGCGGTAAGAGCTGTATCTCAAGCAAGTCGACTAATTTTTGAAGTCTTTTCAGTTCTGACGTATTGGAGACCTTTTTCGCAGCATCTTTAATGTTCCAAATGGTTTCTTGTAGTTCGTAAAGCTTCGACTTAGATAACTTATTCCTATATTCAAGGAGTTTCTGTTCAAGACTGTATATCTTTTCATCCAGTGATGCCTTCATATAAAACAGGGGATTAACTGCAGACACGGGCTCCCCAAGTAAGTAAGTTATAGCGTTCAGCACCAGTGACTTTAACTCTTCATTTGTTGCTGTCTGTAGGAAGATATTCTCACCAAAGTAAATACCAAAAGGTGAAAGAACAGCGGCATAGGGGTATTTTTCGTTTGAAACTTTTCCATCTTTGTTATACCAAATTGCTAAAGGTGTAGCGTTTTCTGTAACCTCTATAACAAATGTGAAACCTCTGGACAAAGGTATGCTCTTGTTAGTTTGGAACACTGATTCTCCTAATTGAGTCGGCTTCATGTTATAATACTTCCCACTATCCCAGGAGATAAACTTTATACCCAAGAATTTTGAATACGCAAAGTTTCCCCTGTTTTTGGCTTTTGCATCTTTAAGACTGCTTTCGTAACAAGCGAGTATCTTTCCACCTTTCATCAAATAGGATTCGACGAGGTTAATCTCGTTATCGGATAAAGCTCCATTCGAAGGATCAACAACGAGCTTTATATATTCGGGGATACTTGTAACCTTACTTGTGTTGATAATTTCGTATTCCAATTTGCCATAGTCCAAAACTGCAAGCACACCACGGATTATGTTGTCATAGGTTGGTTTTGTGTAATAAGCTTCTGTTGTAGCTGAGTATAGTATTCCAACAGAAGGAAGTGCTGCAGCAACTGTACTTATTAAAATTAACATGACTAAACAAAATAACCCCAAAACATTCCTCATGTCCATACACCTCCCAACTTAGTAAAACTTAGTAAGTAAATCATTCGATTATTGCACCTTTGTACCCTTCTATGAAGTACTTTTGTGTGAAGTAGAAGAATACTAGAATAGGAACCATGGCGATGACTATGGCAGCAGAGGCTGTTCTAAAGTTAGGTTCAAACGTGCTACTTAGCTGAGACAATCCGACTTGAATTGGGTATTTCGTAGGTGTTCTTAACACGATGAGTGGCCACAGTAGAGAGTTCCAGTAAGCAGTAAATGCAAAAATTGCAAGCGCAGCAGTTGCAGGTCTAACAAGTGGAAACGTTATTTTCCAAAAAACCTGGAACTCATTACATCCATCTATCCTGGCAGCGTCCTCAAGCTCTGCGGGAACAGAAAGATAATGCTGACGCATGAGGAAGATGCCAAAAATCGATACTGCACTCGGAAGGACGACAGCTAAGTGAGTGTCATACAACCCCATTTTTAGTATAGTTATAAAATTGACAATCAACGCACCTTCCATGGGTATTAGTAAAGGGAACAAGATGAATTTAAAAACGAGGTCCTTACCCTTCCATTCCAGTCGCGCAAGAGGATAGGCAGCAAACGCCGCTAACGTTACTTGGAAGACCACTCCAAGAGAAGTTATTATTAAGGTGTTAATGAAATATCGAACCATTGGTACTTTTTTGAAAACAGCTATATAATTCTCAAATGTTGGATGTTCAGGGATAAATTTGGGAGGCCAAGTAAATAAGTTTTCACCCGGACCTTTAAATGATGTTGACAACACCCATATAAAAGGGAAAGTAAAGAAGACAGCTAACAATATTAGAATGAAATAGCTAAAAAGCATTCGAATTAGTTTTCTTATTTTCATTTTTTATCACCTCTTGTTCCAAAGAACTTGAAGTTTATCACCGTGAAGGTAATTAAAATACCTGCAAAGATAACTGAAGTTGCTGTAGAAAGCCCAAATTTGAATCTGACAAAAGCATAGTCGTAAATCAAGTACATCATTGTTGTTGTTCCAGAACCACCTTGTGTCATTAAGAAAACTTCTTCAAATACCTTGAGAGCAGCAAGGCTCGATATAGTAAAACAAAACAGCATTGTGGGTTTTAGAAGTGGTAAAGTAATTTTAGTTAGAAGATGTCTACTGTTGGCCCCGTCAATTTTTGCCGCTTCGTACAGTTCAGTTGGTATATTTTGAAGACCTGCAAGGTAAATGACCATGTAATAACCAATACCTCTCCAGAACGTAACAAACATAACACTATAAAGCGCGAATCTTTCGTCTGTTAACCACATTACTGGTTCTTTTATCACACCTATTGAGAGCAAAAAGCTGTTTAGCAAACCATCGACATTGTATATCCACCGCCAGGTCATACTTACTATAACTGAACCGGTTATCACAGGGACATAGAAAAGTGTACGAAAGAATTTAATCCCAGGAAGATTTTGATTTACAAGTACCGCGGTGAGTATCGCCACGAATTGAATAAAGGGAACTACAATAAGATATTTAAGGATATTTCCTAGCGCTTCGTAAAAGTATTTGTTCCTAAATATCTCTCTATAATTGCTTAGACCAACCCATGTTACCTTTTTTGTGAACATGTTGTAGTCACCAAAGGAGAGAATTATGCCTCTTATTATCGGGTAGTATGTAAAGACGGATAGTAGTGTCAAAGGCACTGCCAAAAAAAGAACAGCTATTATCATAGTCTGTCTTTTTCTTGCACGCAATGTTATCACCTCACACAATTTAACACATGTGGGGACCTTGCCCCCACATGTGAGTCTTACAGTAAAGAACGAATTACTTGCCTAGTACTGCGTTTACCTCTTTTTCAGCTAAGCTTAGTGCTTCTTTTGCACTCAATTCGCCTTTGATTGCTTTCATCCAATAGTCTTGTAAGATTTTTCTTACATCTGGTAGCTTGTTAACCGGAACACCTATGACAGCAGGAGCGTTAAGGTCAACAGCATTTTTCATAGAAAGACTCGCCATGTACATGGCTTTGGCATTAAGGTCTCCTGCTTTGACACGTTGTCTAAAGTATTCACTTGTTTCTAAACCTTGTTTAGTTGACGGAATAACGGTAGCATATTTACTAAACTCTATCTGCCATTTCGGAGAAGTTACGTGTGCGGCAAACTTAGCTGCCTCTTTTGGATGCTTACAAGTGATAGGAATTGCGAGATTCATCAAAGAGACTTTTATGATTTCACCTTTTCCAACGGGATAAGGTGCTACCTCTGTAACTTTGAAGATATTAGGACTATTTACTTCTATGTGCTTCAACATAGTTAAACCAGCGGGGTACATCGCTATTTTACCTTGTTGATAGAATTCTCTACCCTCTCCGTAACCTCCAAGTGATCTCGGCATCAGGTTCTCTCTGTAAGCTTTCTGGAACCATTCTAACTTGGCTACTGCTTCCGGGGTATTAAAAGCCGCTTTTTTGCCATCAGGTGTTACTATTGGTACGCCTTCTAAGAGAAGTTCGTCGATAGCAATTATGTTTGGTTCAAAACCGTATATATCCAATTTGGCTCTTATGATTCTTGAATATTCAAGGACTTCATCCCAAGTTTTCGGAGGCTTGGCTGGGTCAAGACCAGCTTTTCTGAACAAGTCTTTATTGTACATTAATATAGGAATTGATGCATACCATGGGAAAGCATAAGCTCTTCCGTTTACTACTGTTGCATTCCATAGTCTTTCCCAGTACTGTTTAATTGTAATTGATGGAACTAGGTTGTCCACAGGCATCAGAGCACCCTGCACAGCAAAATCCGTGGCCCACGTTGTATTGAGGTTTACAACATCTGGTCCCTGCCCTGCTGCAATGGATGCGGTTAACTTTTGGACTGCAGAGGCGTACGGAATATCCAACCAATTGATTTTAATTCCAGGATTGTTCTTTTCAAAATCTGCGATCATTTCCTTTATGTATGCATCAAAGGTGGGACTTAAAGAAAGTGTCCAGAATTCAAGTGTTATTGTCTTACATATTCCAAGCACTGTGATAAGAATAAGAATCATCAGAAGAATCTTTCTCATTGGTTACCCCTCCTTCTTATTATTTGGTTCGCTAAATTATAAAATTTCGTAGAAGCTTTTTTCCACAATGCCTGCCGCACGCCCAATTGCTTCCCCCATATCCGAGCAGGTTGCCATTATTCTTGCGGCAGATTGACCTAAGAACGTTCCAGAAAAATTACGCCCTACGATGCCTAAGTTTACAAAATCCTTGGAAATAAGTGACCTTATTGGTATTTCATAATAGTCTTCATACATTGGAACCTCAAGCTCACCTTTCGAGTTACTCTCTTGAATCTTTTTATGAACATCAATACCATATACGGCTTTGACGGCTGCATCTTTGAATTTTCTTTTATTCGTAACATCGTCACCAGAAAAACTGTAAAGTCCGCGTATACGACGACTTTCACGGACCCCGGGATATGTTGCTATTTTTTCAATATAGCAGTTCTCAAAACCAGGTACGTAATGCTTGGCAAATATGTACACTGTCTCAACTTGTTTATGTAGTTCTTTTAGGGCTTTTGAGAGTTCAAAATCATCAGTTGTTTTAACCCAGACATGAGTTGTGTTAACTGTAACTCTACCTGTTCCTGGAAGCTGGTTGAAAAAGAAGTAGTCAACCGGATAGTTTAGACCTTCTTCCCTTGCTCTTCTCACCTCCTTGAAGTAACCGCCTACCGATAAGACCTTTGAGTTAGGTGAAACCCACTTAAAGAAGTTATCAGGATCTCTGCGTACAGACTCGCGTACTTTTTCAAAATCCACGTTTGATAATGTAAAAATAAGTGTTGTCCCTTGGTTCTCGTGTGTTGTCTCGTCTCCTGAATCATACGAACAACCCGCAAGATAAGAAAGGCTACCGTCTCCTGTAGCATCAATGAAGAGTGAGGAATTTATTTCATACTCGTTTCCCAAAGAAGTTTTAACTACTACACGCTCTATTCTTTTTTGTCTTGTTCTGCTATCCTCACTGGTTCTTACAAATACAGGTATAGCTCTAAAAAGTACGTCCACATCCTGCAATTTTTTCATCAATACTAATTTGAGGACTTCCGAGTCAAAGCAATTTTCAATTATTCCTCCCCGGCTTTTTAAATCTTCTATCAGTTCTTTGAAGAAAGCTCCGCAAAGTGTTTTGTTACCAAGCCAAAACCTCATAAATGGATTAACAAGGCCAGCTGTTGCATTACCACCAACAACTGCACTTTGTTCAATTAAGATTACTCTTTTTCCGAGTCTCTGGATAGTTACAGCTGCACTTATTCCTGCTAAGCCTGCACCAAAAACAGCAACATCATAGTTGAGAGTCATTTTTATTCCCTCCTATGTTTTTAATGTTTCTGAATGCTTCGATAAATCTAGATAGTGTAACCCAAGGTCGTGTTATAGCTGTTCCGATGACAACCGCATATGCTCCCGAAAGAAAAGCTTCTACAATTTCTTTTTCGGTTGAGTAACCACCTTCAGCTATTACTGGAACCGGCGAGAAGGATGCCAGCTCTTTTACAAGCCGTATGTTCGGTAACAAAGTATTTCTCGTGTACTCAGTGTACCCACTGAGAGTTGTAGCAATATAATCGGGTTTCAAAGGTAAAACGTGCCGTGCATCAATCTCGTCGGCTATATCAGCTATTATCTCAACATAGGGAAAATTAGTTCTGACCATTCTAAATAGTTCTTCCAGCGGGACGGGACGATTGCGCCGAGTGCAATCTATAGCTACAACATCACAACCTGAACTTGCTACTTCTTTGACATCGTCAAATGTAGGAGTTATATATGCTTCATAAGCTCTGTTTTTAACCAATCCAATAATTGGGATTCTTAAGTTTTGTTTCAATATTTTGACGTGTTCTCCTCCGTTTGTTCTTACTGCCGTTGCACCTACACTTTCGGCAATCTTTGCCATGCTGAGCACAAAACAAGGGTCTACGATTGGGTCTGTTGGTTCCAGCTGAACACTCAGTATAATACCAGGTTTTATTTTCATGAATCGGTTCACCCTCTCGTTTACGATTTCGAAGACTTTTTTGAAATTGTTTCCAGAAAAATTTTATCATTGGAGATTATTTCCAAAAAAACTTTTTTTGGTGGAAAAAGTAATAATAATCAATAAGAAAATTAAGAAAAACAGTTTGGATCAAACTTTATCTTAGAATTCCTTTTCATTTCTTATGTCTCTTTCAGAGGAAGTCTTACATTTCTAAATTTATAATTTCTGATGTTGGTGAAATTTATTACGAAGTTCAAAACAAAGGAGGCAGAGAAATATGTACAGAAAGAAACAAATTGAGTGCGCAAGATTTTCCAAGATACTGGATGAAATCATGCCGTATTGCGTTGCACGAACTGAAAAACTCACCTGGATACATAAAGGGGAGATGATAAGACTCCCTTACAGGTGGGAGGCGGGAAATGCACCAGCAATTTTTGAATCGATATTTCAGCAGAATTTACCGGAAAGTTTTCACATGTGTTATCTACGTGCTTGGTTTGGTGGGGAATCCCTTATCAAGGTGGATGGGCTAACACTTGGCGAAATAAATGAATACCACAGGGAAATAAATCTTACTCAATTTTGCGATGGGAAGGAACACAAGCTCACTGTTGAAACTATGCCAAGAGGACTTTTTGGAACAAAATCTGAGCCATTGTTTACCGAAGGTTATTTGATTTGCTACGATGCCGATATGTTAAGAGCTGTGAGATTCTTTAAAAATGCTATCGACGTGGTTCAAGAAACACATGACGAAGGACTATCAACGCTGATATTGGAGTTGTTGGAAGAGCATATTCAGTTAATAGAAATTTCACGTGATACAAAAAGTTATTTGGATGGATTATGCGAAAATAAATCGGCTAAAAATCTTGTACTTAGCGTTTGGGAACCCCCAGAAGTTTCTTCTCAAGTCGCATTATGGAGAAAAGAAATTAAGGAAGCTTTGCTCTTTGCTTATAAAAAATTTAGGTCTGAATTATCAAAAGCATCTGTGCGATTCCCAAAACTCGGAAAAGTCTATTTAGCAGGGCATGCACATATAGACTATGCATGGCTTTGGCCAGTTGAAGAAACAAAACGAAAAATTGTGAGAACTTTTGCCAACGCAGTACAATTAGCAAAGAAATATCCAGAGTTTATATACATCCAATCTTCTGCGCAGATGTACGAGGACCTAAAAGAAATTTCTCCACAACTATATAATGAAATCAAAGAACTGGTCAAAATGGGAAAATGGGAACCTGTTGGCGGTATGTGGGTTGAATCAGATTGCAATGTTCCGAGTTTAGAATCTCTTATCAGGCAATTCTATTACGGTCAGAGTTTTTTCAAGAGAGAATTCGGTAAAGTTTCTAAAGTAGCTTGGTTGCCAGATGTCTTTGGATTTTCCTGGGTTTTACCACAGGTTTTAGAACAATCTGGTATAGAGTATTTTGTGACAACAAAACTGACATGGAATGAATCGAATGAGTTCCCTTATGATATATGCAGATGGCGAGGGATTGATGGAACAGAGGTTGTGTATTACAGTTACAAGAATTTAGAAGAAGGTTATAACGGTCGGATTAGTGCAAAATCTGTTATTAATACGTGGCAAAACTTCCGACAGAAAGAACTCACTGAAAAAGTTTTCTTAACGTTCGGATACGGTGACGGCGGCGGTGGTCCTACTGAAGAGATGTGCGAAAACTACTATGCTTTGAAGGACATACCAGGAATACCAGATATAGTATATTCAACGCCTGAGAATTTCTTCGAAAAATTGAAAGATGATTTTTCTTTTGATAAATTGCCTGTGTGGGACGGGGAACTTTATCTGGAACTTCATCGCGGAACGTTAACTTCGCAAAGCAGAACAAAACGTCTCCACAAAACTGCAGAAGATTATTTAAGGGTTACGGAAATCTTAAATGCGTTGTACGACGGTGAATTGCAATCTGAGATTGACGAGTTATGGAAGATTCTCCTTCGAAATGAGTTTCATGACATTCTTCCTGGTTCGTCAATACATGAGGTATACGAAACAACAAACGCTGAGTTGAGTTATATCATACAACATTGCAAGGAACTTCAGGAAAAGCTATTTTTAGAAAACATAGCTCCAGAGAGTGGATATATTACTTTGTTCAATAGTTCTTCTTTTGCAAAAAGCGTCGAATTTGAGCTTGAAAAGGAAGTTGAGCTTAGCTTAAATGGTAAAACCTTGAAAAGAGTTCCAACGTACGATGGGAAGTATTTCTATAAGCTGAGTGATGATACCACCACTATTGAACCGCTAAAGTTCCTATCGTTAAGTATTAAGAATCCTGTCGACAGTGTTCAAAATTCAGGAGGAAGAGAGGATTTTACACTCAAGAAAGATGAAAACGGATACCACATTGAAAACATTCATTTGAAAGTGAATATCTTTAACGATGGTTCGTTACAGATATACAACAAGCGTTTAAGAAAATGTGCTTTTAAAGGCAAAGGAAATTTGGTAGCCTTGTACAAAGATATTCCTGCTTACTGGGACAACTGGGATATTGATTACCGTTCTCACCTGTCTGAGAAGATTTTGAAAGCAGATAGCGTTTGTGTAGTTGAAGATAATGAACTGAGAAAAGTTTTGAAAGCCAAATACACAATTGAGGGTTCAATGGTCGAACAGTACTTTATTATTGGTTCCGACAGCGAAGAAGTTGTTGTTAGAACTCGTATTGATTGGCATATGAGAAGAACGGTTCTCAAGATTAAATTCCCAACTAATATACTTTCAAGGACTGCAAAGTTTGATATTGATGGAGGCTTTATAGAGAGAGCCACACACAGAAACACAAACTTCGAAAAGGCTCGTTTTGAAGTTTTAGCCCACAGGTGGGTGGATATTTCTCAATACGACTATGGAGTAACGATAATAAACGATGGTAAATATGGACATTCTGTTGAAGATTCAACCATAAGTTTGACGGCTCTCAAGGCAGGTATATATCCAGATTTTTACGATGACGAAGGATTGCAAGAATTCAACTATGCTATCTACGTACATGGACCGTGTGATGTGAAAGATATAGTGAAAAGGGCTGACAAATTCAACAAGAAAATAGTAGTTTTCGAAGGTTTATTAAGCCAACCAAAAAATTTGATAAAGGTTAAACCTGACAACTTTAAAATACTTTCCTACAGAAAAGTGGAGGGTAAGAAGATACTAAGGATATGCGAGCAGGTTGGTTCGTCGGGAGACTTGGAGATAATTCCAAAGTTCAGCTTCAGTAGAGCTTATCTTACAAACATTTTAGAAACAGACGTCGAAGAACTACAAGTAAATGAAGGGTCCATTATGTTAGAATACAAACCTTTTAAAATCTACACTTTGGTGATTGAATAATTAAAAAAGCCGCGCGACTGCGCGGCTTCTTAACTGAGTTTTTATTAAAATAGTGAGCTTAATTTTTTATAGATTTCATCAGTTATCTTGTCTTTCACTTCAGCAGCTTTTATATTTTCCTTGAGTTGCTCAAGAGAGCTTACTCCAAGTATGACGCTGCTAACATGTGGATTTTTAAGACACCAAGCGATAGATAGTTGTGACATAGTAACACCCAGGTCGTCAGCAATTTGTTTTAACCTTTTGATTTTGTTTGTTGTCTCCTCTCCAAATATTCCTCTTTCTTCCATCACTTGTTTAAGCCAAGGCCATCTATCGAGTCTTGAGCCTTGTGGTATTCCTTCCAAGTATTTCCCAGTAAGGACTCCTGATGCAAGAGGGCTCCACGTTGTTAGACCCATGCCGTATTTTTCGTAAAGTGGCGCGTATTCTTTTTCAACCCTGTCTTTAAATATGAGATTGTACTGAGGTTGTTCAACAACTGGTGGTATGCAGTTCAACTCTTTTGCAACTTGGTGTGCCCTTTCTATTTCTTCGGCACTCCATTCGCTTGTCCCCCAGTAGAATGCAAGTCCGCTTCTGACAATCTGGTCCATTGTCCAAACCACTTCTTCCATAGGAACTTCCGGGTCTGGTCTGTGGCAGTAGAGAATGTCTACATAATCCAGCTGCAATCTTTTAAGAGAGTTCCAAGTCCCTTCTAGAAGATGCTTTCTGGAGAGTCCTTTATCATTTGGACCTTCGCCACCCCAGAAGATTTTTGTAGATATGACAAGGTCCTCTCTTCTGTATTCTTTCAAAATCATACCAAGCATAGACTCTGCGATTCCATTTGCATATGCCTCGGCTGTGTCAATGAAATTAATACCGTTAGCCACAGCATATCTCACAACCTCACGAGTTGATTTCAAATCCAGCTGGTTTCCAAATGTCAGCCACGTTCCAAGCGAAAGTTCACTGATTTTTAGTCCCCACTTACCTACTTTCCTGTATTCCATAATACCCACCTCCTGCTGCAAGATAAATTAAAAGTTCGAGATACGAACTGTTGGTTTGTTATATTATATCACAAAAACAATGGGAGATGCAAGTGCACCTCCCATAAATTCTTGAATTTTGAGATTGTGAAAAATATTTTGATTCAGCTCATTTTACTCTATTTCTTTTGTCAGTTCGTTGAGTAACCTTTCCTCTATAACTCTGTTAGTTCCAAAGTCGTCAATCTGTAAATACCATGCAAATGTATCGACAATAGCTTGGAGTGGTACCATACCTATTATTTCACTTCCAACAACAGGAACACCGTATCTGGCAGCTTCGCGCTTGATTGTTTCAAAAACCCTGAAGATAGGAGATTTTTTATAGTTTGTTAGATTCATTGATACTTGAACGATACCCTTCTCTTTTAGTTCCACACCCATTGCTTTGACGTATCTGTATCCACCACTGATGTGTCTCACAGCTTTTGCTATCTTGTCTGCAATTTCAATGTTATTTGTTCCTAAGTTCACATTGAATGCAATGAGAAATTCTCTTGCGCCAACAGCTGTGACTCCGGCCGTTTCATGAACTCTATCTGGACCAAAGTCTGGTTTCCAATTCGGGTCTTTGATTTTTTCAAAAAATCCCTCGAATTCTCCCTTTCTAATTTCTGAGAGGTTTTCCCTATCTGGACGTGTTGCACTTCGTTCGTATAGGTAAACGGGAATTCCAAGTTCTTCGCCTATTCTCTTGCCCAATTGTTTTGACCACTCTACACATTCTTGCATAGTTGTTCCTATAAGTGGAACGAGAGGAATAACATCCGTAGCCCCCATCCTTGGATGTTCACCTTTATGGTAGCGCAAATCAATTAGCTCGGCTGCCTTTTTCGTCATGTCGAAAAGTGCGTTGAGAACATGCTCTGGCTCACCAACAATTGTGACGACAGACCTGTTGTGGTCCTTATCCATTGACCAGTCAAGTACCTTAACTTTTGGATACTTACTCGCTTCTTCGATAATTTGTCGGACAATCTCTTCCCTTCTTCCCTCGCTAAAATTTGGAACGCTTTCGATTAGTTTCATGGAAATCCCCCTTCCTTAAGTTAGAACGAAGTTGTTTATTTGTCCACAGTCTTTTTTATCATATACCACAGGTAGAGGTCAAACTTCCCTAAGTGCTCTCCAAACATATCTGCAACTTTTCTAAGCCTTTCTTCGTAATCTAAGTAGCGTTTTTTCGTCCATCCTTTGGGTATCTCTTCGATGAGACCGTATTTGTTCATAATTCTTAGAACATGCTTATCCAAAATGGCATAGTTTGAGAACGCTATATTGCGTAAAAAGTGTGAACTTTCTTTCCAACCCAATCCTTTGACATTTTTTACGATGTATTCACGAGGATCGTCTTGTTTGATTAACTCCTTTAGTTTACCAATAATCCACCTATTCGATACTATGTATTCAGCTCTAGCTTCGGGGTACCTATGTCCAACTTCGCGCAATTTGTTTACTAATTCTTCTTTTGACATATATACAAAACCATGTCCGATAATTTTTTGCGCTTTTATGCCACCTTGTGCACTCCAATTTGCTGTTAGGATGCAAAAGCATAGCTCTGAAAATAAATCTTCTTCAGAACCTTCCTGCCTCAGTTTTTCAAATTCCTCCCATCTTGATTCAACAAGAACTCTTGCTTGTTCTCTTACTGACTCGAGATTTTTAAGTAGTTCGTCTACGCTGTGCATTTTTCATAAACCTCCAAGCTTTTCTTTGTTTATGATATTTAGAATGTCTGGCCAAAAATGAAATATGTGTTAAAGTTTGGAGAAAATGTTGGCAAAATCTGCAAACCTGCGCCAAAACGCACCAAACCAAACATAGGTAACACTAAGCCCAGTTCAACACCGGCTGAAGATTTAAGGTTGTCGAATGTGTAAGCTTGACCTATGAACCCAAGGTCGTAAAAAATGGAGAAGTAGAATATCTGGTCTGGTTCTTTAAATCTGACTTCGTTGTTGTTTAAAACAAGCACAGTTCCTTTTTCTTCGCTCTTTACACCTCTCACTTGATATGGACCCGCAAGACTGAAGTTAACAGGCGCTCCCGATGTTTGGATGACCTGGGCATTATAAATGCGACTTGCTAACGAAACAGTTTCGGATAATGGTAAGTGGTATGTTACCTCTGCGAAGTAACTTATAGCGTCAGAACCTTGTTCTGAAATTGGGAAATATCTTGTTCCACTGAGGGTGAATGAATAACCTTTCATTGGAACGTAAAGGTTATCTAAAGTTTCATAAATGTAGCTCCCTGTAAGAGCCATAGTTTTTGTTGTGAACGTTGTTGTAGATGATGTCGTGGTTTCAGAGTAATTCGCTGTCAAAGAAAATTGGCCGATAGGCAGTTTTAGAGTACTTATTCTAGCTGAAGTACTCCATTTTGTTGTTGTTGTTCCTTCTTGTGTTTCTTGGTTGAAAGAAATGGAAGATGATACGCTAAATGGCATTTCAAAAGGTTTTCTAATACCAAAGTCAAGCGATATGTTTGTGGTAGAAAGTGCTTTCTGCAATGATATGGAGAAATTCTCACCATAACCGAAAGGATTTGTAGAAGATAGTGAGAGTATACCTGCAAATCCCTCGTACCAAGGTTTATCTTTCACTGGTCCCCATGTTATTCCACCTTGAAAGTCGAATTTCTTGTCTTTTTCCGAAACGTTTACAACAATGTCAACGTTTTCATTATCCACTGGTTCAAAGTTTAAATTCACGTCTTTGAAGAAGTTGCTCTTTTTGAGTTCAATAAGCGTGACTTGTAGCTGATTACGGTTTAGATAGTCGCCGGGTTTGAGAGCTATTAAATCATCGAATACGTAAGTTTTTGTTCGTTCGTTCCCAGTTATTTTGACATTTCTGACTTTGGTTTCACTTACTATTATGTACAAATAACCTTCTTTGTCAGCTTCCAAATTCAGATTTACGATGTATCCGGCTTTATCGTATTTGTCTTTTACTTTTTGTATCGTTTTCAAAATGTCAAAATTTGTGTATGTTCCTTCTTTTACCTCACCAACGAGTTCCCTTTCGCTAAAGATTGTATTACCTCTACTTCTGATTCCCTTTAATTGGGAAGGCTGAGTTAAAATAGTGTTGTCTGTTACTGTAATTACAAGATTTTTCGCGGGAAGGTCTGTTTCCTCTTCAGAGGTAGAAATATCAATTACTTTGAAGTATACGTATTTAGAGAGGTTTTGGAAAAATTCTTGGAATTTTTGTAAGCTTGGAACGTAATTCTTCGGGCTGTCGAAAATCTTTAAGAGTGGGGCTTTGATTTCGTAATCTTTGTATTTTGGCAAACTTAACTGCTTTTCGATATTTTGGAACTCCGCTTTGAACTGTTCATCACTGCTTAGAATTTCAAATTTTACATCGTAAAGTACATATTCTGTTACTTGGAACAGTACATTATTGCCATCGACACGACCCGATATGTACACAAAAGCAAATGTCTTATCTTGAGATTTTGGAGTTGCTACAACGTAACCATTATCAGAGTAAATTTTTGCAATGTTGTTTATACTTTCCCAAAACTTTTCAAAACTGAAAGCCTTACCTTCTTCTAAGGTTATTGAGCCTTGCAGTGTTTCCTTGGCGAAAAGCCCGGGTCCTTTTATTTCTAAGGAAACTTGTGAAACAGGTTCGTTTTCTACAACCTTTATAAGCAAAATTTTTTCATTTTCCTTCCCTGGAACGTCTTCCAGAACGTATTGAATATCTTCGAAGTATCCAAGTTCATCAAGCTGGGAGATAATGTCTTCTATTGCATACATGTTTACATCTTTTCCTATGTAAGCAGTGTAAACGTTAACTAACTCGTATTTGTGAACAGTTTTTAGTCCTTCGAACTTTACATCTTTCAACACAAAACCAAGCAAATTTGCACTAACAAAGACAAAAAGTACAGTTAAGACAGGTAAAACAAATGTTTTCCTCATCTTTTTCTCCTCCCTTGTTGTAGTTTTCTTTTACTAAATCTTTATTGAACTCTCCAGCTCTTCAAGCATTTCTGACAATGTTTTTATTTTCTCCGGAGTGTCTAAAACTCCTAGGTATTCTCGTATCGTTTCAGAGGAAATTTCGTAGCAATTGTCATTATAACACCGTTCGATAAACCAGTTTATATTTTGGTTTAGCAAAAGAACAAGAAATGTATCGACAAGATTCCCAACCGGTTGGCAATCGATATGGGATTTGTAGAACAAAGCTTCTGTTTTTGTGCCTTTGCCGTATTCAGAATATACTTTTACATACCCACCGGTTGCTTCGGCAGACTGCTTTAGAAAGGGTAGTCCAAGTCCCACCCTTCTAATCTCCTTCTTTCTGGTTGTTACAAATGGATCAAAAATTTTCTCAAGGATATCAGGCCTAATTCCACCCGCATCATCTTCTACTGAGAAATAAAAAATTTCGTCTGTTTCTTTAATTACCAATCTCACATTCTTTGCTTTTGCATTTATCGAATTCTCTGCTATATCATGTACGTGGTCTGCGAGAGTTATAAGTCCCAAACTGTTTTAAACCTCCCTTCTTGAATTAGTTTTATTACATCCTCTGCACTCTTTGGTTGTTCTTCAAAATATATTTTTCTTGAACCCACTTCGCCAGGTGTATGCGCATCTGATGAAGTTAAAACTATGAATCCTTTCCTTCGCAATTCAAACGCAAGTTCCTTTTTCTTTACCTCAACGTATCTGGCATTGTATGGCACCATTCCGAGTTGCTGGATGACTCCAAATCTTCTATCGATGTGTGCAAAGACTGGAAGTCCGTTGTGCTTCTTAATCAATTCTAAAACGTCTTCGATAGTCATATTTACAGGAAAACCAAGGTAATAATCTAGGGATTCTGTAAATTCTTCCTGCTCATTCAGGACTAGCTCGTAACCGTACTTTTCTGGATCATACTCAAATTTTGGTAGCATTTGTTCAACAGCTTTAGAAACTGCTAACGCATCTTCAATATCTGCGAAATATCCAAGTATGTGAACGTCTTCCAGTGAATGAATTTCAATGCCAGGAACGATAATTTTGTTACTACATAAAGAAATAAAAGCCGCAACGTTACGTGCGGAGTTATGGTCAGTAATAGATATTATTTCTACTTCTGAATCACAGACCACCGAAGGAACCATCGTAAGTTCTGCACAAGGGGACAAACAAGAATGAACGTGAAGATCAGCCCTGTACATGTATCATCAGCTTTCTCATAATCAACTAAAATATCTAATCAGCGAATTCCTAATTCGTAGATCTTACCGGCGATGTAATAGGAACTCTCTGAAGATACGTAAAGGTTTATACCTTCCTCTTTTGCCTTTTCGATAGTGTCTTGCGGATAGTCAAGCCCTTCACATAGCACAATTGCCCTTATTCCTGTTAGTGCAGCAACTGCAATTATATTGACATGACTTTGGACCGTGAGCCAAATGCTATTTTGCTGGGCGGAACGCATAACAACACTTAGTAAGTCTCCAACGTAACAATGTTCGATTTCGTAATCATTGCAGACCACAACTTCTTTCAAACCTACGTTTTTTGCTATTTCGGAAATTCTCACAAAAGCCCCTCCCCTTGAAATATTCCGGAATTTTTTATGAGAGCTAAGTATATTAACTAACTACACAGTTGTATTCAAAATCATTCCAACAAGCAGTTCTGGAATCTTCATACCTGTCATAAGTGCGTTTATAGCCATCGTAAGTAAAAGAATCTGTTGTAGCAATTTTTCTCGCTCCATAGGATCCGCTGTTTGATAAAGCTTTCTGTACAGTTCATCTATCTTTCTTTCAATTTCATTTCTTTTCAAGTCACTGTCTTCACCTATTTTGTTTTGTTGGTTTTCTTGTGAGGTATTACCATTTCTCTGCCCAGGCACATAGATTAAGACTTTGGTTTTACCTGCAACTGCCGCTAGGAAAGAGCCTCGTTTTTGAACATCAAGGTATATACCGCCGTATATTATAAATCCACCCTGCTCGGCAGCTTGCTTTTTAAAGTCAATATAATTTGCAAATTCTTGGCTCATCACTCTTAAAAAACTTTGACTCGCCGGTGCACCAAAAGGAACACCGGGTTCTCCGGGATCTAATTTGTAACCCAAGACGGGGTTGACCACGCTTGGTGAATTTGTCATTGAAATTCCACCAACAGGACCTACCCCATGTTAATACCTTCTTTCTTTTATGCTTTCCTTATGTTTCCTCACATCTTTGACAAAATCTTAAGTGCTTCTTTTATCAACTTAGACAGATTTGCATCCGGAGATTCTTTCCTCGCTTGTTTCACCGCGTTTTGAGCTTGTGTTTTCGAATATCCAAGTGATACAAGCGCTTCGATTGCTTCAAGCGATACATTATCAACCTGCATCGGCTCAAATTCGTCTTTAAGTTCAGCAACTATTCTTTCTGCTGTTTTTCTTCCAATGCCAGGAATCGACGAGAGTCTTTCAATGTCACCATTTGCGATTGCCGTTGATAAAAACTCTATGCTTGCTGAAGATAGAATCTTTATTGCACTCTTTGGTCCTAACTTTGATACTTTTATGAGCTTTTCAAAAACATCTCTCTTTTCCTTCGAATCGAAACCGTATATACTTATATCTTCTTGCGTTACCATCAGTTTTGTAAACACAATAATTTCTTGTCCTTCCTTTGTTTCTGAAAAACTTTCCGCATCGCAGATAATACCAATTACTAAGTTACCGATATCAACAAGTACTTTCCCCTCACTATGTCCTAGGAATTTACCACGGACTAGTTCTATCATTTTTCACCATCTCCAGATTCCGTGCTTTGTTCGATGTTTGTAAAACTTTCAGCAAGAGTACCTTCGAAGATTTCTTGAACATTTTTCCATAGTCGTTCCGAAATGTCGTGACCAAAGATTTTTTCGAGTTCTTCATAGACGTAAGATACATAAATTGGTTCATTCCGCTTACCCCTGTAAGGCTGTGGTGGGAGATAAGGACAGTCCGTTTCCGGAACTATATTTTCCTCTCCGATTATTTTGACCACGGACCTTAGCATTTCGTTCTTTGGATAAGTGATAGGACCTCCAATTCCTATTTTAAAGCCTAACTTAACAAAACGCTTTGCCCAAATCTCATCACTACTGAAAGCGTGCACTATTCCACGTAAGTTTTCAAAAGAAAAGGCTCTAAGAATATCGTATGTATCATTGTATGAATCCCTGATGTGCAAAATTATTGGTAGTTTTAAGTGGAGTGCTAGTGCCACCTGGTCGGCAAAAACTTTCTTTTGAACATCCACAGGAGATAGATTCCGATAGTAATCCAAACCTATCTCACCTATAGCAATGACTCTGTTTACTTTCGTTGCAGTCTTTTCTAAAGTATCAAGATATTCTGTTCCGGTTTTGAAAGCATCCTTTGAATCATGCGGATGAATTCCTATAGCTACGTAAGTGTTTCCCAGATTTTTGGCGATATCGATGCATGGTTGTATATCGTTCAAGCTTGTCGAAACGTTTAGGACAAAACGTAGTCGAGAAGTCCTTTCGAGGACATCTTGAAAATCTGATTTGAAATGTGGCATATGCAAATGCGCATGCGTATCTACGAGGTATCTTTCGTCTCTTCCCATATCCATTTTTCTATTCCTCCTTTTTCTGGTATAATTATACCAGAAGTGGTAAAATTTTTTACAGTTGCCCAGCTTTATCGACAAAAACTTAACTTTGTGGTAATATGATAAATGGTGTAACTTTGAAAAAATATAGGACAAAAGCGAGGTGTAAATGTTAAACTATGAAAACTATCGGGAAGCTCACTGTAATTACTGGTCCCATGTATTCAGGTAAGACAACCGAACTTCTAAACTTTGCGGAGATTTACGAAATTGGTAAGAAGAAAACTCTGATTTTCAAACCGGCTATCGATACACGCTACAGTGCTGAGGATGTCGTAACTCACAAGTTTCACAAAATGCCTGCAAGGGTTGTCAAAGATTCGACCGAGCTTTTTGAATACTATAATTCTTTAATCGAAAAGCCGGATGCGGTGTTCATAGATGAGGTTCACTTTTTTGATTCTGAACTAGTTAATATCGCCAAAGAAATAACCTTAGATGGGGTAGATGTTTATTGTGCAGGACTTGATATGAGTTATTTGTGGGAGCCTTTTGAAACGACTGCAAAGTTGATGGCACTTGCAGATGAGATTATCAAAAAGAAAGCAGTCTGTGAAGTGTGCGGCGAATATAAGGCGACATTATCTTACAAGTTAAAAAGCAACGGTGGAGTTTTTGATGTTGGTGGGAAAGACAAATACATCGCTGTCTGTAAAGATTGTTATGAAAGTTATGAAAGAAATGCACAAAACATAAACAAAAAGGAGGGAAGAACATTATGAAAGGAAGAACGACACTTGCACTGATAGGTTTATTTGTTCTGGCAGTTTTAGCCTTAGGTCAGACCACTCCAACAACGGTCACTATTATCCATACTGCCAATATTTACGGGAATGTCCTTCCGTTCAATTATTTCACGAATACTTATGAACCAAAAGGTTTGGTGCAAATTTATTCCTATGTTGCACAGCTTAGACAAAAATCATCAGATTTATTCTTAGTTGACACTGGAAACTTATTATATGGTAGCCCGTTTGGCGATTACTTTTTAGAAAACGATGCAAGTGAAAATCCTGTTGTTACTTTATTCAGTCAAATTGGATATGATGTGTTCGTTCCAGGTACATTCGAGTTAACACTCGAAAATGAAAAGTTTGAAAAAACTTTGAAGAGCTTGAAAACATATATACTGGCATCTAATTTAGCGAATAAGTTTGATTTTGTTAAGAGTTACTATGTCAAAGTTTTTCACAGCGGTCTGAAAGTTGCTACGATAGGTGTTGTTCCACCTTATGGTAATTTGGCTTCAGCAGACTATATTAACACGATTAAATCAGTTATACAGAGGTTGAAATCCGAGGTTCAGCCAGATGTTATTATCTTAGCAACCAGTGGAGGAATAACGTATGATCCTGTAAGTGGTAAACAGATCTCAATTCAGAGTGGTTTGAACTTGGGTGATATTTTGGTTAAAGAATTCAGTAAAGACGTAGATATTTTCCTTTTTGGTAACCAAACAGTTGTTTACACAAACATAAGCAAGGAGAATAAAGTTTTTTCAATTCCTGGTAGTGAAGGGACTTCTGTAAATCAGATAGACATATCTTTTTCACAAGTAGGGAACAAATGGAAAATAAGCAAAGTAACTATACGAAATGTGAAGTTGGAAAAGATTGAGCCTGTAGAAAGCGTATTGAACTGGGCTCAGCAATTTGAAACACTCATAGAGAAGTGGTTAGATACGCCTGTATTAAAGTCGGATTTAACAATAGGATTTAATAAGTACATGGCAATTTTAGAGGACAGTTTAGTTACTGAAATCGTTAATAAGTCTATAATTGAGTATACAAATTCTCATATTGGAGTATGGAATGTATTTAATCCAAATTTTGAAGGTTTTATTGAAGGAGATATAACAAGACGAGACCTTTATGCCGTAGTAGGCAAAACAACAACTGTTAAAACTTTGCGGTTAACAGGAAAACAAGTGAAGGAAATCATTGTAAAGAGCCTAAGCATGCTTTCATTTAAAGATGGGAAGGTTGTTTTTGAAAAAAGTCTCGTTAGCTCTCCTTGGATTTACGATTTGTTCGAGAATCTTGAATATGAAGTTGTAATAAACAAAAGAGAAGTGAAAAAAATACAATTTATGAGGAAAATTGTTAACGATAACGATGTCTTTGTTGTCTCCGTTCCATCCGTGAGAACCTATGGTCAAAACGCAATTCTTGGTGGTACAGTATTAAGCGAATTTGAGATACCTGTTCAGAAAATTCTTTTTTCTCAAATTAAAAAAATTCTGCCTGAAGATATTCTAAATACAAGGGAAGATAGTAATCGAGTTTCGTTGGTTCAACTTACCTATACTGTACAACCTGGAGATACTCTGGCTCGCATAGCCTATAGATTAGGTATTGCGACCTCAGATGAAGACTTACCACTAGCGATTGAAGAACTTATGACACTTAATCCCATCATCAAAAACCCGAACCTTATTAGACCTGGCTGGGAAATTGTTTATTACAAGAAGTACTTGGATCTCATACCACCTCTTAGAGAGCTTTTTGAAGCAAGGTAAAGACCTATTAGCTTATTACGCGATGCATTAATTTATAACAAAAGTGCGAGGTGGAAAGTTCTTCCACCTCGTGTTTTTATTGTCAATAAAGTTTTCACAAGTTTCACACAAGAGGATTTAGACTATGGTATAATATACAAAAGAATCAGTTATCATTAAACTTCTTGGAGGTGCCATAAAGTGAAAAAGTTTTATATTACGACCCCTATTTATTATGTGAATGCTGAGCCACACATTGGAAGTTCTTATACAACTATCATAGGCGACATTCTTGCTCGTTACAAGCGGATGATGGGTTATGAAGTCTTTTATCTAACCGGTACCGACGAGCATGGGCAAAAAATAGCACAAGCGGCAAAGGAAAGAGGAGTTGAACCACAGCAACTGTGTGATGAACTAGCCCAGAAGTTTAAAGAGCTCTGGAGAGAGCTTGAAATTACAAACGATTATTTCATCAGAACAACCGATGAACATCATATGAAAACCGTTCAGTTTTTTGTTTCAAAGATGATGGAAAATGGTGATATTTATAAGGGAACCTACGAGGGTTGGTATTGCGTACCTTGTGAAACTTACTGGAATGAAGATGAACTCGAGCATTCAGAAGACGGAAAACACCTTTGCCCATCATGTAAACGAGAAGTGCAGTTGATTAGAGAAGAAAATTACTTCTTTAGACTATCAAAATACACCGAACCACTTCTGAAACATTTTAAAGAAAATCCAGATTTTGTAGAGCCAGATTTTCGAAGAAACGAGATGTTGAAAATTCTTGAATCGGGGTTGAAGGACCTTTCAATAACTCGAACGACTCTGAAGTGGGGAATTCCCATGCCAAATGACCCGGAGCATGTCATATACGTTTGGGTTGACGCACTTATAAACTACGTTTCTGCTATAGGATATCCTGATGATATGGAGACATTCAACAAATGGTGGCCTGCCGATGTGCATCTGATTGGCAAGGAAATTAACAGGTTCCATAGCTTGATTTGGCCTGCGATGTTAATGTCGGTCGGTTTACCATTGCCTAAGAAAATCTTCGCGCACGGTTGGTTAACAGTAAATGGTCAGAAGATTAGTAAATCGCTTGGGAACGCTATAGATCCAAGGGAATATGTTAAGAAGTATGGTAACGACGTTGTTAGGTACTACCTTGTCAGAGATATTGTCTTTGGTAAAGATGGGGACTTCTCTGAAGAAAACTTGGTCAAGAGACTAAATTCAGACCTTGCCAACGATTACGGAAATCTTTTACATAGAACGCTTGCAATGATAGTAAAACATTTCGATGCTCAGATACCAGGAATTGGGGAATTGGAAGAACTGGACAAGAAATTATTGGAAAATTACGAAAAAACAAAGCAAACCTATACTGAACTTATGGATAGATACAGAATTACCGAAGCACTAGAGGTACTTTGGCAATTTATAGGTGATTTAAACAAGTATTTTGACGAGGCAAAACCTTGGATACTTGCTAAAGAAGGAAATAAGGAAAGACTTGGGACGGTTCTTTCTCTTGTAACTGAAAGTATTTTCAAAATAGCAACACTTGTATCCTGTGTAATGCCGAATTCTTCAAAGGAAATCTACAGCAGGCTTTCAGTCAATGAAGGGTTCACGGAAAAGTTTTTGGAAGGATGGAACATACTTAAAGGACACAAGGTTGTTCATGGAGAACCTCTCTTCAAAAAGATAGAGAAAATAGAAAAGGAAATCCAAAAACCGCAAAAATCTAATAAGCAGGGGGATAAACCTATGGAAAAGCAAGAGAATGTTGTGAGCCAGGCAGAAAATGTTGTTTCTTTGGAAGAAATTATAGATATTGATTACTTCAAAAAGGTTGATCTAAGAGTAGCAAAGATTATATCAGCTGAAAAGGTTGAGAAATCCGAAAAGTTGGTCAAATTACAAATTGACCTGGGCGAACTCGGGACAAGACAAATTGTTGCGGGAATCGCTCAGTACTACAAGCCTGAGGAACTTGTGGGAAGGTTAATAGTCGTTGTTGCGAACCTAAAACCAGCAAAGCTTATGGGAATTGAATCTAAAGGCATGCTTCTTGCTGCAAAAAAGAATGACAAACTTACACTTTTAACAGTGTCCGGCGAAATAGAACCAGGAGCGAAAATTTCCTAATTGAACAGCTTAAATTTAAACAAAGTCAAACTATGATTGAGACGTTAGGGAGGTAATTTTCTGTGGACGAAAGAGAAATTAACAAGGATATTCTAGCCAATAATGAGTTAAAAGACAACAATGATTCAAATGTAATAGAACGTGTGCTCGAAGAAGAGCTTGTTAAGTCTTACTTGAGCTATTCGATGAGTGTCATTATTGGTCGTGCAATACCAGACGTGAGAGATGGCCTAAAGCCCGTCCAACGAAGGATATTATATTCCATGTACGAGCTTGGATTGCTCCACAACAAACCATTTAAGAAGTCGGCACGTATCGTCGGTGAAGTGATGGGTAAGTACCACCCTCATGGTGATGCTGCAATATACGAGGCACTTGTTCGAATGGCGCAACCTTGGACGATGAGATATCCACTTGTAGAAGGGCAGGGAAACTTCGGTTCCATCGACCGTGATCCACCTGCTGCAATGAGGTATACAGAAGCCAGGTTGCACAAAATTGCGGAAGAAATGCTCGAAGACATAGACAAATCAACGGTTCGGATGCTAGATAACTTTGACGGTTCATTGCAAGAACCAGAAGTGCTTCCTTCAAAGCTACCGAATCTCCTCTTAAATGGTGCAAGTGGCATTGCTGTTGGAATGGCTACAAGTATACCAACGCACAATTTACGAGATGTTGTTGATACCATAATTGCAGTTATAAAGAAACCTGATATATCGATGGAAGAATTGATTGATATAATAAAAGGTCCTGATTTTCCAACAGGAGGTATCATTATAGGTAAAGCCGGTATCAGGGAAATGTATGTTACCGGCAAAGGAAGTTTCACAGTTAGGGGCAGAGTGGAAGTAAAACATGATAAAAAGAAAAAGTCGATTATTATCACTGAGATACCGTACGGTATAAGTAAAGCAGACCTGATAAACCAAATAGCTGCCTACTTGCAAGAAGAAGAGGTTCCTGTAAGAGACCTAAGAGATGAAAGTGATAAGGAAGGACTCAGAATCGTTATAGAATTTCCTGAGGATATAAACGAAGAGGTTATCTTAAACAATCTTTATCAAAAAACAAGTCTTCAAACACGATTTAACGCTACATTTCTTGTTATTGATGCTGACAAACAGCCGAAATTGATGAACTTAAAGCAACTTGTTGAAGCTTATATAAAGCATAGATTTGAAGTAATCAGAAAAAGGACGCAATATGCTTATCAACAAGACTCACGAAGGGCGCATATTTTGGAGGGGCTAATAAAGGCTTCAAGGTCTATTGACACTGTTGTCGATATTATTCGGAATGCAAAAGATACATCTGATGCTATGGCTCAGCTTATGGAAATCTTACAGATGACTGAAGAACAGGCAAAAGCTGTGCTTGATATGAGACTTGGTAGATTAACCAACCTCGAGACACAGAACCTCCAATCAGAATACAGAGAGGTCCTTTTAAGACTTGAAAAAGAAAAAGAACTCTTAATGAGTGATGAAAAAGTCTACGAAGTGATTGTCCAAGAGTTGCTCGAAGTCAAAGAGAAATACGGAGATGACCGTAGAACGGAGATAACAGAATATGAAGAAGTTATAACGAAATTTGACAAGAAAGACCTTATACCAAACAAAGATGTTGTTATGACGCTTACAAGGAAAGGGTTCCTAAAACTCATGGATTTGAACGCATTCAGAACGCAAAGAAGAAATGGTAAGGGCGTTACTGGGGCAAATTTAATGGAAGACGACATAATATCTCAGATTATTTATACCAAGTTGCACAATAAAACATTGTTTTTCACTTCGCAAGGCAAAGTATATGAAATTGAGAATATAGAAATAGAAGAAAGCGGTAGAGCTACGAAAGGAAAGCCGATTACTAAATACATCAAGCTAGAACCAAATGAAAGAGTGCTTGCCATGATGGACATCTCAGATTACGAAGGCGACCTGCTGTTTGTCACAAAAAACGGAGTAGTTAAGCGGACAAGTCTAGAAGACTTCAAGAATATTACATCCAAAGGTATAAGAGCAATTACTTTTAGAGATGGGGACGAGCTTGTTTCAGTCCTGCGTGTAGAATCAGAAGATAGCACCGTCTTAATCTCTACTAAACTTGGTATGAGTATAAGGTTCCCAGTTGATGAAGTTCGCACAATGGGTAGGAATGCTGCAGGTGTTAGAGGCATTAGGTTAAGAGAAGGAGATCAAGTAGTGTCTGCTACAATTTTAAAAGATGATAGCGGATACATACTGACGATAACTGAAAAAGGTTTTGGAAAGCTTACCGAGGCAAGTGAATACAGAAAACAATCGAGGGATGGTTTAGGAATCAAGAATATCGCAGAAGTTGAAAAAACAGGTCCTGTTGTTGGAGTTGCCTATGTAAAGGGAGATGAAGAAGTTGTGGTCTTTACAAAAGACGGAGCTTCTATAAAATTCAAAGTGGCAGATGTTCCTTCAAGAGGAAGAGTCGCTCAAGGTGTTAGAGTTATACACTTAGCAGATGGCGACATAGTTGCAGATTTTGCAGTTATAGGTGGTGAAGAGTAATTTGTTCAGAGAAATCTCCCATACTGCAGACCTTGCTTATGAAATAGAAGCTTCAAACGTAAATGAATTGTTGCAGGATTTTGTAACAATAATTATTCAAAATTCTGAAATTTTTGAGACGTCTAGCACGAACATTACAAAATCAATATCTAATGTTGTTAACGAAAGTAACAATCAAGGCACAACAGATTTGCAAAATGTTATGAAAAAATGTTATAATATCAACGATAGTAGCGATGAAGAATTTGTAGACAGCTTATTCGACACCGTCAACGATATAATTTCTTTGGTTGACAGAGGATACTTTCCAATGAAAGTTGAGAACCAATGTGTGTATTTTGCCAAAAAGCTCATCATAACACGTATCAAGGCGTTGACGTATCATGGGCTGGAAGTGAAACGCGGTGAAAGAATAAGCCTGAAGGTGGTGTTTGATGTATGAGAGAATTAACCGAAAGACAAAGGCAGATCTACGAATTTATAAAGGAGTACATAACAATAAAGGGCTATGCGCCTTCGATTAGAGACGTTGCACGACATTTTAAAATGACGCCTAGAGGAGCTCAGCAACATCTTATCGCACTTGAAAAGAAAGGATATATAAAACGTTCCAAAGGTGCGAGGGCAATAACACTTGCTGACCGCAAGGAGAGTATAGTAGTCCCCGTTAAGGGAAAGATAGCTGCTGGTCAAGCGATAGAAATGTTTGAAGAAGTTGACGAAGAGATAGAAGTTCCTATCGAAATGCTTCGAGGGTATGGAGAGTATTTCGCTCTCAAAGTTCAAGGAGATAGCATGACAAATGCACACATTATCGACGGGGACTACGTCATACTTAAGAAGCAATACACAGCAGAAAATAACTCAATAGTGGCTGCGGTCGTTGATGATAAAGTAACCTTGAAAAGATTTGTTTTAAGAGACAATTTGGTGGAACTTATTCCAGAGAATGAATCTTATCCTGTTATGCGATACGACCCAAAAAAAGTGAGAATCATCGGGAAGATGGTAGGATTAATAAGGATTATAAAGTGAATCTGGGGTGATGGAAATGCAGAAAAGTGTATTAGGAGATGTTATAAAATTCATTCTTCCAGACGAACTAGAATTAACGAATGCACAACAAATCAAGAAGACGATTTATGAGGAAGCTTTTGAAAAAGGGTTCAAGAAGGTTATTTTGGACCTCTCAAAAACAAAGTACATTGATTCTACCGGGTTGGGAGTAATGGTTGCAATACATAAGCAAGCGCTTATGAACGCTGGTGCTGTTGTCTTTTTGAACCTTGATAGCAATATAAAAGGTCTGCTCAAAATGACAGCACTCGATAGGATTTTGAACATATACGACAATGAAGAAGAAGCTATCGAATTTTTAAATAAGTAAGCAACTTTGAACAATTCTTGCAAGGGGAGGTAAGATATTTATGTACACGTACACCGAACAGTTTGGTGTAGTTATTGTTTCTCTTGAAGGCGACATTACCATGCAAAATGCGATGACCTTAAGAAATTGGGTGGTTGATAACCTTATCAAGAAAGGCAAGTCAAAAATCGTGTTTGATTTCACAAGAGTTAATTCGGTTGATAGTTTCGGGCTGGGCACATTTGTTAGTTTGCACAAAACCGCTCTGTCTGCGAATGGAGCTATAACTTTTGCCAACGTCAACGAGAACGTCAAAAAGCTTCTTACAATGACGGCTTTGGACAAGGTTATTAAAGTATTCCCATCAGTTATGGATGCTGTTAACTCTATTAAATAACGATTATTTACCATAGGAGTGCATAGGAATGAAAATAGCAATAGGTAGTGACCATGCTGCTTTTGAATTGAAGGAGAGAGTAAAGGAACATCTTCAGAAAACAGGTATAGAAGTTATCGATTGTGGCACCTATTCGATTGAAAGCGTTGATTATCCTGACTACGCGAAAAAAGTTGCAGAAAAAGTTACAAGCAAAGAGTGTAATTTTGGAATCCTTATGTGTGGAACAGGGATAGGCATGTCTATTGCCGCAAATAAGATAAAGGGTGTTCGTGCTGCCCTCTGCTTGTTCCCAGAAATGGCTGTATATGCACGCAAGCATAATGACGCAAATATTCTAGTTTTACCTGGGCGATTGATGGGAATAGAATTAGCAAAGTGGACTGTTGATGCGTTCTTGAATTCCTCCTTTGAAGGTGGAAGACACGAAAGAAGAGTTAAGAAAATTGAGGAGCTTGAGAAATAAATGTTAAGTGGTAAAAAAACGTGTTTGTTTTTCTGTGCTGACTTGAACGAGTATTTTGTTCCGAAAAAAGAAATAGATAACGGAAAATTTATAAGAAATCCTGAGAAACCAAGCAGGTTAAAGTTTGTTTTGAATTATCTTCAAGAACATTTCCAAGCAATTCAACCATCGGAGTTCGGCGAAGAACATATCCTGAAAGTGCATAGTGAAAGTTACTTTAATTATTTAGTCAAGAAATCTGAGGAAGTGGAGGACGAATACCTCCCAGAAGTATTTTTTATTGACCCAATATTTGATACTGGAACACCTATCAAGAAAGAAGCGTTTCTTGCAGCCAAAAGAGCCGTAGACGTAGTTCTCAGTGCGACAAAATACGCCCTCGAGCAAAGAGTTATGACGTACGCACTTACACGACCACCCGGCCACCACGCAATGGTCAATTATGGTGGTGGATACTGTTATTTCAACAACGTTGCAGTTGCAGCTAGATACCTTGAAGAAGAGGGTATGCGTGTCGCTATTCTTGATTTAGATTTCCACCATGGCAACGGAACGCAGGATATATTTTACAAAGACCCAAAAGTGCTTTACGTTTCTATACATGGAGACCCCAGAAAATTTTATCCGTGGTTTAGCGGCTACGAGACGGAATGTGGAGAAGGAAACGCGTATGGGACGAATTTAAATATTCCTTTGCCTGAAAACGCAGATGTGAATATATATGTTGAGGCTTTAAAAAAGGCAGTTCAAAAGTTAAAAGATTTCAAACCAGACGCCCTTATGATTTCTCTGGGTACTGACACGCATATAAAAGACCCTGTCGGAAGATTCGCTCTTTTATCTGAAGACTACAAAACTATTGGCTCGTTGATAGCTAATTCTTTAGTGAGCGACTATCTCGTTATTGTGCATGAAGGTGGGTACAACTCGAGGTCTAACCTTGTAGCAGTTAAAAATTTCCTTGCAGGCCTTCTTGGAGAATAGCTGGAACTAAAACTGTTTAACGACAGAAGGAGGATTCATATGGGACTTAAGGAAAAAATACTCAATGATATGAAAGAAGCTATGAGAAATAAAGATGAAATAAGATTACGAGTCTTAAGATCCATCAAAACTGCTATCGGCTATTTTGAAGTTGAAGGTGAGAAAAAAGAAGCGTCCGATGAAGACGTGCAAAAGCTTATCCTTAAAGAAATCAAAAAGCGTCAAGAATCAATAGAAGCTTACAAGGCAGCAGGTAGGGAAGACTTAGCAAAAGCCGAAGAAGAAGAACTCAAAATACTAGAGCAATACGCTCCTAAGATGCTTTCCAAAGAGGAAATAAAACAGATCGTTTCAGCTGTAATATCAGAGCTGAATGCTACGCCTAAAGACTTTGGAAAGGTTATGAAAGAAGTAATGGCAAGGGTCAAAGGCTCTGCTGATGGAAAATTAGTGAACGAAGTTGTAAAGGAGCTACTTAAGTGAAACAACAGGAATTAAAACAGAAAGAGAGTGAAAAGAAACCTAAGATATATCCCGTATTTCTGCCGAACCTTGGTTGTAAGACACGTTGTGTTTACTGCAACCAGTTTATAATGACAGGAGAAACAATTCCAAATATTGACAAAATTGCTGAAGAACTTGCGTTTGTGACTCAGATAGATGAGATAGCATACTATGGCGGCACATTTACGGGCTTGAAATGGGAACTAATGGAAAAGTTACTTTCGATAAGACCAGATATACCAAAAAGAGTCTCCACCAGACCTGATACTATCGATGAGAATATTGTTGAATTCCTAAAGAAAAGCAACGTAAAAACGATAGAATTAGGGATTGAAAGTATCGATGATGAAGTACTTTTTCACTCCGGGCGTAATTATTCGAAACACGATATTTTTAAAGCGATATCACTATTAAAAGACAATTTTGAAATTATTGCACATCTAATGACCGGGCTTCCTAAAGATAGCAGAGAAAAAGATTTGAAAAGTGTCAGACTCCTTATAAATGAAGGTATCAGAAACTTTAGAATACATCCTACAATTGTTTTTAGGAACACAGCGCTAGAGAAACTTTTAGAGAAAGGTCTATACAAGCCTCAGACACTTGAAGAAGCCACACTTGTTGTGACCGAAATGGTTATAATTGCTGAAGGTAATGATGGAAAAGTTATTAGAATTGGTTATCATATTCCACAATCTCAATTAAAATTTGTTGTTGCCGGTCCGTACCATCCTTCATTTGGTGACTTGGTGCGAAGTAGAATTATAAGAATGATAGTTGAGAGGTTTGAAGTGAAACATATTGCTTATAGTCGAAGATTCACGTCTTGGGTTAAAGGTTATGGAAACGAAAATCCCCAAGTAAAATTTCTCGAACTTACTGAAGAAGAGAATATATTTTTTGATGGGACACCGCTTTCAGAAATGTTAAGGAAATATTCAGCAATAATTTGAAAAGATTTTCCCAGTTTAAATTGAGGTGGTCAAATGCAAGAACTTATATTCTGGTTGATTTTTTCCATTGTAGCGGCAACATTGATAATTACTCAAACAGTCGTGGTTACAGAGAGACCGGCAGTACCTCAACTCACAAATGTTGAGCTGCCGGACTTGAGCAAAAAGGACCCTGATGCGCAATTAATATATGAAAATGAAATTCTCGGTGAAAAACTGAGTAAATTTCTCGAAGGGAAAGTTGTTATTTATTCATTGGGAGAATTCTCAGGTCCTACTTTTAACGAAAAAGGTATCAGAGACGGAGCTCAACAAATAGCTTATCAGGGTTTGATTACAGAACTAGAAACAGTGAAAAACAGCCTTATAGCACAGGTCATTTCACTTTTCGACGAGGAAAGGGCGAAAACAATGGGTACAAAAATAGCCGAATTATTTGACCAGCTTTACCAAAGAATCGCATTTGACGATGCACTGGCTGTTACCTACAAAATTTGGAAAAAGAGCAAAGGTGAAGTGACAACATATTATTATCTTGTTATTTTTGATGACGAATACGCAAGGATACTAATAGAATCTGTGGCAACCGACATTATTCAAGAACTTCAAACTTACGGTGTTCCTTTTAAAGATTTGTGGCAAAAGGCGTTGGATGAATATGCAATACAGAGAGGAACATCACACAACCAGTGACTTGTGCAGGACAAAAAGGATAACTTATTAAAAAATAAAATGGCGGAGGCGGTGGGACTCGAACCCACAAGGACCGTAAGGTCCACCGATTTTCGAGACCGGCTCCTTAGCCAGTTCGGACACGCCTCCGTCCAGCAGTAGATAGTATACCATAGCTTTTGTAATTTTCAATATTTAAAAGTTTCACATTAAGTCGTCTGTAATTGCTTTTTTCGATTAGAGGTGGGGTTTGTGGAAAATACTCCAAGAATTATGGTTGTTGAAGATGACAGAAAAATTCGTAGACTTCTAGAGATGGAACTTGAACACGCAGGCTACAAAGTAGCTTCATTTGATAATGGTATAGATGCTCTTGAAAATTTCAAACAGTTCGCGCCAGACTTGGTAATACTCGATATAATGCTTCCAGATATGGACGGTTACGAAATAGCTCAAAATTTAAGAAAACTTAGTCCAGACGTTTTAATCTTGATGCTCACAGCTCTAGGGATGAAAAAAGACAAGCTTACAGGATTTGAATCCGGAGCAGATGATTACCTTACAAAGCCATTTGACAATGAAGAACTCTTAGCTCGTATTAAGGCACTTTTAAGAAGGAAACATATCGATGTCTCAAGACCATACAGGATAGGTCCTCTAGAAATCTACGAAGATAGAAGGACTGTGTATTATGACGGAAAAGAGGTTGACCTAACGAAAACTGAGTTTGAGTTGCTGATATATTTAGTTAAAAACAGAAATCGAGCTGTTAGCAAAGAAGAAATACTCAATGCTGTTTGGGGCATAGATTATTACGGTTCAGACAACACCGTGGAAGTTTACATAAACTACCTCAGAAAGAAGCTCTCATCTGATTTGATAAAAACAGTCAGGGGAGTAGGTTACCGACTGGTTGGTGAAGAACTTGAAACTAACCACTAAGCTTGCGCTTGTAAATACTTTTGCAACTGTCATTCTTGTCTCTTTTGTTTTAGGAATCACATACCTATACTTCTACAAGCTTGCCATGAGACCCGTCCTTGAAGATTTTTCCAACCCTGGAAGGTTTGTAACCATCATTTCCACACCTTTTGGTAAGCAGTACATTGTGTTAAGATGGGATGCATATGTTGCGGATTTGGAAGAGGGAGTGGTAGTCAATGATCCTTATGGAATAGGTTTAGTTGAAGAAAATGGACTAAAGAAAATTGGAAATCGCTACTTTTATATGACATCCGTTCAGAATGTGATAGTAGGAAAGGAGATAACTGCAATAATCAAATTTCTCGAAAACGTTCGGAAGCTTTTTATCCTCGCTATTTTGCTTCTTGCAATAGGCGTAGCAGTGTTTACTTATTTTCTGACAAGGAAGAACGTTAAAGAATTAAAGGAGTTCATATCACAAATTGAATTGCTTGGTGGCACGGATGTTACAAAAAGAGTTGAGATGGCTACCACCACGTATGAATTGAAAGAGCTGGTTCAAAAGTTTAATGAATTGATGGAAAGAATAGAGAGGTCCTATAAAGCTCAAGAAGCTTTTGTTTCGGCTGTATCGCATGAATTAAGAACACCTGTTGCAACGTTATTAGGTTACGTTAACATGCTTAAACGTTGGGGTATGAATGATGAGAACGTTTTGAGGGAGTCTGTTCAGGCTATAGAAGAAAGTAGTAAAGAGATAAAACAAATAGTTGAAAACATGCTCTTGATTGCGAGGGTGGAAACTCTTACAGAGGAGAATATAGAACTAAAGAGCTTTTGCGAAGAGTTACTGCATCAGAAATTTAGAAACAGAAACCATGAATCTGTCAATGTGGAAATTCGTGGGGAAGGAACAATGAAAACAAATAGGGAGGGACTGGGTATAATCTTGACGATATTGCTTGATAACGCTTTTAACCATGGAGCACCTCCCTACTTAATTGAAATAAAAAACAACGAAATTGCAGTTGTTAACCACGGTGAAATGATACCCGAAGAGGTTATTCCGAAAATCTTTGAACGATTCTTCAAAGGTGAGAAATCAACAGGCACAGGTTTGGGACTTTATATTGCAAACGAAATTGCTAAAAAGTTGGGTTTGAAAATACACGTGAATAGCACAGAAGAAAGAACTATCTTTAAGATAGTGAAAGATTGACAAGCTAACCGTAAAATAAATTCTGTTTTTGCCGATAATACAACCAGAGGTGATATGTATGACTATTTCTGGTGTAAACAGTATTTTAGGACCCATGTATCATCAAATGTCCGTTGGAGTAAAGGGTGTATCAACTTCCGGACCATCCGCTTTGGACGTGAATCAGCAAGTCGAACAAGCGAAAGAGCTTATGCTTAGAACTTTGGAATTTGCGTTTTACAAACAACAAGACATGAATCTCAAGCTTGTAAGGATTGCTGGCGAACTTTTCCAGGGTAAGAGTCTTGATGTAACTGTATAGTCTGGAATTGTACCATAGATTAGGCTATCCAATAACGCTTTTTATACTTGAAAAAAGCGGGTGTGTTTTCAACACACCCGCTTGATTTTTTGTTATTTTGTGATTACTTCAAAAGTCCTTTTTTCTTGAGGAAGTCTGTAAGAATTTGGTCAAGTGTTGGTTCGCCTATCTCTTGGAGTTCGTATCTAACTCTGACTGCAGGCTTGTTGAGTTTCAAAACCCTTCTCAAATCGATAGGTGTACCTATTATAACGACTTCCGCATCAGACTTGTTGATTGTTTCCTCTAATTCTTTCATTTGCTTTTCGCCATAGCCCATCGCTGGAAGTATAACATCTAAGTGGCTGTATTTGTTGTAGGTCTCAACGATAGAACCAACTGCAAACGGTCTTGGGTCAATTATTTCTTTTGCTCCAAATCTCTTTGCTGCAACGTATCCAGCTCCGTATCTCATATCACCGTGTGTTAGGGTTGGACCATCTTCGACAACTAAGACCTTTTTCCCTCTTATCAATGATGGGTCATCAACAAAGATTGGGGATGCGGCATCAACTACTATTGCATTAGGATTCCATTTAGCAATGTTCTTTCTAACTGTTTCAATGTCATCTCTATTTGCTGTTTCTTCTTTGTTAATGACTATTACGTCTGCCATAAGCAGATTTGTCATACCGGGGTAGTAAGTAACTTCATGACCAGGTCTGTGTGGGTCAACTACAACGATGTGTAAATCGGTTTTGTAGAATGGGAAGTCGTTATTACCACCATCCCAGAGGATAATATCTGGATTTTCCGCTTCGGCTGCCCTGAGAATAGCTTCGTAATCGACACCTGCGTAAATTACGCTCTTTCTATCAATGTGTGGTTCGTACTCTTCCCTTTCTTCAATTGTACAGTTGTGTTTATCAAGGTCGGAGTAATCGGCGAATCTTTGAACCTTTTGTGCAACCAAATCACCGTAAGGCATTGGATGTCTTATTGAGATTACCTTGAGCCCTTTGCTTCTCAAAATGTCAAGCACTCTTCTTGTTGTCTGGCTCTTTCCACAACCAGTTCTTACAGCACATACAGAAACAACAGGTTTGGTTGACTCTATCATTGTTGAATCTGGACCCATGAGTTTGAAGTCAGCACCAGCTGCAAGAGCAATTGCAGCCCTTTCCATAACATATTGATGTGGTAAATCACTATAGGCAAGAATAACTTCGTCAACATCGTATTTTTTAATGAGTTCTGGAAGATGTGCTTCATCTTCGATAGGAATTCCATTTGGATAGAGTGGACCAGCAAGCTCGGGAGGATAAATTCTACCAGCTATATCGGGAATCTGCGTAGCAGTGAAAGCAACAACCTCGTAATCGGGGTTGTTCCTAAAGAACGTGTTAAAGTTGTGGAAGTCCCTACCGGCGGCACCAAGTATGATGACTCTTCTCCTTCTTTTTTCCATGTTGTTCACCTCCGTTCAACTGGTTGATTGATAATTGATAATGATTCACAGCATTTAGAATTATACAAGTAGTAGCTGTACATTTCAATACTAGGTATTCCGAATTATTAGTGACAATTTCTTCGTTACTGTTTTATCCTTTGGTATGCTTTAGTATGCTGAAGTATGTTTTTTTGTGCGCAGTGATATTAATGTAGCTTAAAATACGAATCCTGGAATTTTCACATACTTTATGGAAACTTTTCCAAAATAAGGTTCACTTTAAGGCAAGTTGTAGTATAATATAAATGGTTTCCACATTATCCTGAAAGGGGAGGTAGAGCGTATGAGAAAGTGGCTAACAGTTGTTTTGGCAGTTCTTTTCGTTTTCTTGGCATTTGCTCAAGCCAAGAAGATCACTATTTGGACATCAGAAGCCCAGGTTCCTATTCTTAAAAAGCTTGCAGACCAGTACAAAGCAAAGTATGGTGTTCAGGTTGATGTTATTCAAGTCAATTTCGGGGATATCAAATCGAAATTCTTGACAGCAGCACCAGCAGGTGAAGGTCCGGATATCATTGTCGGAGCACATGACTGGGTTGGAGAACTTGTTGTTAACGGTTTACTTGAACCAATCAACCTCCCAGAAAAAGACAAATACTTCCCTGCACCACTTCAAGGATTTACCTACAACGGCAAGATTTACGGTGTTCCATATGCATTCGATGGTCCAGCACTAATGTACAACAAAGACTACGTCCAGAACCCACCAAAAACATTTGATGAACTCATCGCACTCGCGAAGAAAATAGAAAAAGACTATGGTGGAGAAGTTAGAGGATTTATTTACGACTACAAGAACTTCTACTTCAGCTCATTTGCATTCTTTGGTATGGGCGGTTACGTGTTTGGAACCGATAAGACAGGAAAAATCAATGTGAAAGATGTTGGACTTGCAAATGCTGGAGCAATCGAAGGTCTCAAACTTATTAAGAAACTTGTTGATGAAAAGATACTTACACCTGGCGACAACTACAATACAATGGATGGTCTGTTCAAAGACGGTTTGGCAGCAATGATAATCAACGGACCATGGGCGGTTCCTGGCTACAAACAGGCCGGTATCAATTTTGATGTTGCTCCAATTCCAGACCTTCCTGGCGGAAAGAAACCAAAGCCGTTCTTTGGTGCACAAGGTTTCATGGTTAATGCAAAGAGTAAAAACAAACTCTTCGCACTTGACTTCTTGACAAAGTTCATAGCAACCAAAGATATCATGTTCCAAATTTGGCAGGCAGACCCAAGGTGTCCATCGAGAACGGATGTTAACGAACTCGTTATGGCAAGAGACCCACTTACAAAGAAATTCGCCGACTTCCTTGGAAAATATGGTCTTCCAATGCCAAACGTACCAGAAATGGCAGCTGTCTGGGGAGCAATGGGAGATGCTCTTGCAAAAGCGCTTGACCAGGGTGTTCCAGCAGAAAAGGCTCTTGCCGACGCCGTAGCCCAGATAAAGGCACAGATTAAGTAGTTATAGCAAAAAATATGGGGCACGGGGGAATGCCCCCGTGCTTTTTCTTAAGTTAATTATGTAGGAATTGAGAAAACGGCCGTAGTAGTAGCTCATATAAATAATTCCGATGAAGGAAGTTCCTTAAAATGACTACAAGGAGGATGAACTGATGAAGTTTTGGAAAGCTCTTGGTTACACAATGCTAGTTGTATTCACTATATTCAGCATACTTGGTGCCATCTTCCTCTTTGGAAGGGGTTTCTACGAATTATCTGTAACACTCTTTGTTTTGATATTCGTGATAGACTTTTTTATTCTTAATAGGAACGCCTATCCATATCGCTACATGATACCCGCTTTGGTTTTACTTTTTATTCTCGTTCTCTATCCAATTGCGTTCACAATAAGAACTGCATTTACAAATTATGGAACCGGTCACATTATGACACGTCAAGAGGTTGTTGAAAGATTACTCGTTGACCCGATTTATACTTACATTGTTCCAGATAGTTCGCCACTAACTTACAGTGTGTATGTGAGGTTCGAAGGTACTCAGCCAACGAATGATTTTAGAACTATTGTATCTGATGGTTCAAGTTACTATGTTGCTCGCGAATATCGCGTTCTGAAAAGTGAAGCAGGGCAATTGATATTAGGTGAAGCCGAATTGATAAAGCTTAGCGAAAGTGGATTGAGCTTAGAAAGGCAAGACGGTAAAATAGAGCTTATAAGAGATAATGGAAAGATTTTCAGGTACTTTTACAACCCTGAAGATAGTTCAACATCCATAAACGAAGACTACTTCAAGTATTCAATACTTTTCCCAATTATGAGTAAAATAGAATTTGTTGACAGCAATGGCAATAGATTTGCAATCAGGCAAAATGAAGAAGGCAAGCTTTTAATGTACAATATCAGGCATTTGTATAAACTAGGCCTTGCCGAAACAATAGAGAAGGGGAAAAGCATAGTTAAAACCGTTCTTATAAATACCATCACGAACAGGCCTCTAATTGAGGAGAATGGTACGATTTACGATATAAATGAAAAAGGAGAAAAGGTTGCTGTTGGTGGATACATCTCTTACTATGGTTTGAAGAATTTTACAAGAATATTCACCGATCCGACTGTTTCCGGCCCATTTGCAAAAATATTCGTTTGGAACTTTACATGGGCGGCTTTGAGCGTCTTGTTCACTTTTGTTATAGGTCTGATACTTGCACTTGTTCTTAATAATCCGAATTTAAGAGGGCGTGCAATCTACAGGTCACTTTTAATTATACCTTGGGCAATACCTGCTTTCATATCTGTTCTCGTTTGGAAAAACGGGTTTTTCAATGAAACTTACGGTATCTTAAACAAGTTTATAATCACTCAACTTTTTGGTAAGGAACCTATCAGGTGGTTTAATGACCCATTCTGGGCTAAGGTTGCTGTATTGACGGTCAACACATGGCTTGGTTTTCCCTACATGATGGTTGTTTCGCTGGGTGCTTTGCAAAGTATTCCTGAAGATTACTACGAAGCTGCTGCTATTGATGGTGCTAACAAATGGCAAAGATTCTGGAAGATTACATTCCCATTGCTAATGACTACCATCGCACCTTTGCTGGTTGGTAGTTTTGCGTTCAATTTCAACAACTTTGTCAACATTTACCTCCTTACTGGTGGTGGACCCGCAATGCCAAATACAACAACCCCCGCTGGTTCTACAGATATTTTGATTTCTTACACGTACAAGCTTGCTTTTGAAGGAGGACGTGGTCAAGATTTCGGTTTTGCTTCAGCGATATCTATTATCATATTCTTCATAGTCGGAACACTGAGCTTTATCAACTTCCGCCTGTCAGGGTCCTTTGAGGAGGTGAATAGATAATGGTTCGAAAAGAAAGAAAATGGCTCACTCATATCCTTCTTATAATAGTCTCTATAGTTGTCTTATTCCCAATAGTCTGGGTTGTTTCTACGTCTTTAAGACGTGATAATGCAGCGTTTTCGACAAAACTGTTTAGCAGTAGAATGACTTTCCAAAACTACATAGACCTTATAGCACCTGAGAAAAATGGACCAAGGTTGGTTTCTGATATGGACGCACTTATTCTTATGGCACCCCCTCATGATAAGATTACGGTTGAAAAAGCGAAAGAACTTTTCCAACGCGATGTGGAAAGATTCAAGACGTACATCCAAGAAACCGAAAAATTGAAAAAAGAAATAGACAACGCAATTGCGTATCTTAATGATTATTTTGAAAAGAATTCACAATCGCTTATAAAATCTTACATAGCTGATATAGATAACATAATTAGGGAACTCCAATTTGAAAGACCAGAAAAATACTTGGAAGTCGCCGCTTATGAATTGTACTCACAAGGTGAGGATTTAAGTGTAATACTAGAAATTGACCCATACGCAGGTCAGCAGGATTGGGAAGATATGATTGGTAAAAGAAAAATGCAATTAGAAGAATTAAATAGCGAAAAGATGAAGTTGAAGAGCGCTGTTGAACCTCTAGAAAAAACATATCAAACATATCAAAGTCAATATCTAAGTCTTGCTAAAACAATTCGTTCTTTCTTAGTTCCACAACTAAAGGAATACTCCTTAGTTCTCAAATCTGCTATTGATTTGCTTGATGCAGCAGAGGTTTCTAATGTTTTGTCAGAATCATTGCCAGAAGAAAATATAATATTAGAACGTTTCCAAACAACATTCGAACAGATAAAAGATATCCAGTTAAATGTTCAAAAGTTTGATGATTTGAAAGATATCGATGATGCGTTGTCAGAATTCCAAAACGGATATAACCAAGTTATGAGCAGATGGGTACAGGCAACAAACAAGGATAAGGCACCGTTTGCCGATTTCTTGAATACAATAGATGTTTTTACAACGAGAATAGCAAGTACAATAACCGAAACTGTAAGCTTAATTAATCGATTAAATAGAGTAACCGAGAAAATGTTACAACTGCAAGCGGAAATAACGAAATACAAGAGTAGGTACGCTAAGATAGAAGAAGAAATGAACAAAACCAGTGCTGAGCTTACAAAAGCTTACGAGATTTTACATGATTCATTGTTGTACCTAAAAGCAAAACTTGCAGTTACTCAGCTTGAAAGAATAAAAACTTTAGTCGCTAACATAAAACTCCCAGCTCAACTGCAAATGCTTAACATCCAATCCAGGAGGATATTTGGAATCACAACAGATGTGGCAAGCATGATTAATGACCAAAAAAAGCAGAGTAAGATTAGGAAAATAGCTTCTAAGCTTGATTGGCCAGGTACTGCAAAAGATATGTTTACGAACTACGAGCTCTTTTCACAAAACTATGAACCTTTCATAGACGACTTAAAAGCTTACCTTGCGGATATAGAAATTCAGGGTCCCAAGTTTATGCCCGTTTCTAAGACAGGTGTAAAGGTCAGACCTATTGCTATGGAACGTTTAACTGACACTGTACTATCTGTATATAGGAACAACGTAGTACCTAATATGAATGTTATGTCGAGAAAATCATCAGAATTGTCAGACAAGCTTAATATTAAAGAACTTTCAGCAACTTTGAAAAAACTCGATGGAGCGGCGTTCAGAATTGACCAAATTTGGCAAAGAAAACCAGACCATTACATGTTAAGGTGGATTATGAACAGTGTTATTGTCTCTCTCAGTGTTGCAATTATAATAACTGCGGTAACTGCTCTTGCAGCATATCCATTCAGTAGAATGAGATTCAAAGGAAGAAAGTATGGAATCATGGCGTTATTGCTCATTCAAATGTTCCCAGCAATTATGTACATGATTGCTATTTACACATTCTTATCGTTTGCAGGAAAGTATATTCCAGGGTTTGGGTTGAACAAACTATCTGGTTTGATATTTGCTTATTTGGGTGGTATCGCGTACAACATGTACCTTATAAAAGGTTATTACGACACCATCCCAGACTCATTAGAAGAAGCAGCTCTAATCGATGGTGCAACGAGATGGCAGACATTTGTGAAAATAGTTCTTCCTCTTGCTTCTCCAATTCTTGCGGTTATCGTTATCCTTACGTTCATGGGTACATTTAACGAATTCGTCCTTGCAAGGATTATATTACAAGACGTAAAACAGTACACATACGCTATAGGTTTGTACACCTTCTCGACAGGTCCGTTTGAAACGCAATGGGGATTGTTTACAGCAGCTGCGATGATAGGTATGGTGCCAATGGTGATTCTCTTCTTGTTGATGCAAAAATATATTGTCGGTGGGCTTGTGAAAGGAGCAGTTAAAGGATAATGAACATCGGTGACGGCTTGATTACTCCACAATACGACAAATCAATTGTCAATCTTGTTTCAACGTTTCTCAAGCACTTCGAAATTCAATCAAACCATCCCGGATACCCCCTCGAAGGTAACTTCGAGGGGTTTTTCCACGATGTGAGAAAAATAGTGATATTCTTAATAGATGGTATGGGATATAACAAGTTCGTAAAAATCAACGCAATTGTTGGGTTCAGAGATATTCTGAAAGTTTCAAGTGTCTTCCCAACAACTACTGTTGCTGCTGTAACGAGTTGGTTTACTGGGAAGACGCCAAAAGAACACGGGCTTCTTGGTTATATTTTGTATCTACGTGAGATAGGTTCAATTACAAACATGATTGAGTTCACGTATCCGGGGGTAGAAGGTGGTATATTTTCTGGTCTTATCAAGAAGCGGTTGCACAGATTAGATAACGTTTTCGACCTTTTGAAAGACAGGGGACTTTACGGAGGGGTCTTAACGCATGCCAATATCTCTAACTCGGGTCTCTCTTATTTGATACATAAAAATGCGCACGTAATGGGGTATTACTATATGGGAGATTTGTTGGCTACTTTAAAAAAGAAGCTTGCTGAAGACTGGCAAGGGATTCTCTACATTTACTGGGGTCATCTGGACGGTTTGGGCCACAAAAAAGGTCCGGATAGTGAAGCTTACGAAATGGAAATGGCAAGGATACTTTTAGAAATTAAGAAATTTGCCGAAGACCACCTACCTAGTGATACACTTCTTGTGGTTACATCTGACCATGGTATGGTTCAGATACCAAGTTCGACAAACTATTTCTTAAAACCGACGGATGTATTCAACAGACTCTTAGTGTCACCTCCAGGTGGAGAAATGAGAATGATGTATTTCTATTTAGTAAAAAAGAGCAACTACGAGTTTTTAAAGAACTACTTTGAAGAAAACTACCCTTTAAGTTGCGTGCTTCTAACAAGTAGAGAAGCTGTGGATATGGGACTTTTTGGAAATGGGAGAATGCATCCGGAGTTGTATAACAGAATAGGTGATGCTATAATGATAACAAGGGCGAATAATGCCTTTACATATTTATACAGTGGTGGCGAAGAAAGACTTTCTGGCATGCACGGTAGCTTAACTGAAGATGAAGTTTTTGTTCCTGCAGTTTTTATAAGAAGATGATAATAAAAACACTACACACAGGAGGAAACGGAAATGGTAAGAGTGAGATTTGCACCTAGTCCGACCGGTTACCTACATGTGGGTGGAGCTCGAACTGCACTGTTTAATTGGTTGTTTGCAAGAAAAAACAAGGGTAAATTCATCCTAAGAATAGAAGATACCGATACGGAAAGGTCAACACGTGAGTCAGAACAAATGATAATGAACGATTTAAAATGGCTTGGTTTGTTCTGGGATGAAGGACCAGACATTGGAGGCGAGTTTGGTCCTTACAGGCAAAGTGAGAGACTGAAACTGTACAAAGAGTACGCATACGAGTTGGTTAAAAATGGGCATGCCTACTTTGCGGTTTACGATAAAGAAGATGCAAAAAAAGTCCTTTACACAACAACTCAAGAACCAAAAGATGGGAACCCATATACCGTTGTTTTTAAAGTGCCGGAGAATGAGATTGTGAAATTCAATGATATGCTAAAAGGTGAGATTGAATTTTCAACAGAACACATGGATGATTTTATAATATTGAAGTCCAACGGATATCCTGTTTATAACTTCGCCGTTGTTATAGATGACCATCTGATGGGGATAACGCATGTTCTTCGTGGAGAAGACCATATATCAAACACACCAAAACAGATACTCATCTACAGAGCATTTGGGTGGGAACCACCAAAATTTATGCATATTCCTTTGATACTTGGCGCAGACAAGACACCTTTGAGTAAAAGGCATGGAGCAACTGCAGTTGAACATTTCAGAAGGGAAGGATACCTTGCTAAAGCTTTGGTTAACTATCTTGCAATCCTTGGATGGAGCGTAGACGAAGAGATATTCGATTATACTCTAAAGATAGATTCGTTCACCCCAGATAGAATTTCCAACAAAAATGTTGTATTTGATTATCAAAAGCTTGAGTGGGTCAACGGAAAGCATATGAGACTACTTACAGTGGATGAACTCTATACCCATTTTGAGGAATGGAGAAAGTTCGTTGGAGCCGAAAAACGCATTCCAAGAGAGGTTTTAGAAATATGCAGAGAGAAGGTTAATACCCTAAGACAGCTCTACGAATTTGCTCTGCCATTTGTTGATGAGGAATACGAGTATTCGGAAGATTACATTGAAAAGTTCGCAAAGAAACCAGAAGCTGTTAGTATCATCGAGTTGGCGCTGGAGAGATTTTCAAGCTTAGAAGATTACAATATTCAGAATGTTGAAACAACGTTGAGGGAAATTGCTGCCTCACTCAATATCGGAACTAATAAAGTTTTTCAAACAATTAGAGGAGCATTACTTGGAAAGCTTGTTACTCCTGGGCTGTTTGAAAGTATAGTTGTACTAGGAAAAGGGGAAACAATTAGAAGATTGCAAAGAACTCTTGATTTTATTAAAAAGCTAAGCTAATGTGATTAAGACCAAGAGCTATAAAGAACACATAAGGGGTTGGAAACCTTGAAGATTCAAAGTGTTTACAAAAGCGATAAATTAGAAATTCTCAAAATCGAAGAAAAGAGTGGTAAATATTACGCGTACGCTCTTTCATCACCATTTTATCCCGATGGAAAAGGTGGACAACTTGGAGATAGAGGAAGAGTCGGCAATGTCGATGTATTGTCTGTAAGCGAAAGAGACGGTTTTGTTATCCATGAACTTGCGGGGATGATAGAACCAGGCATATACGATGTGCAAATCAACCAAGTTCGTAGGAAAGATATTGCACAACAACATACTGCGCAGCATATATTGTCAGCAGCTTTCATAGAAGTTGCTGAAATTGAGACTGTTAGCTTTCACATGGGCGAAGAGTATTCAACTATAGACTTGGACATACCGTTTTTGGAACCAGAAGTCATTGAGGAAACAGAAGATTTGGCGAACAGGATTGTTCAATCTTGCACGCAGGTAGAGGAAATATTAACAGATGTCGAAGGAGCTAAGGCTTTTGAATTGAGAAAACCTTTGAGCGACAAGATAAAAGGAGAGGTAAGGTTGATAAAAATAACGAACCTAGACATCTCGGCGTGCGGTGGGTTTCATGTTGATAATACCGGCGAGATAGGTGTTGTAAAGATTATAGATCTGGAAAAAGTGAAAGGTAACCTCACAAGGGTTTATTTTGTCGCAGGGGAGAGGGCTATAAGATATTTCAGAAAGTACAACAACGTGCTGAAGAACCTTTCAAGACTATTAACTTCTTCAATCGATGAACTGAACCAGCGTGTTGAAAAGATACTCGATGAACTTCGGGAAAAAAGTTCGTTGCTTTCAAAAGTTTCACAAGACTATGCGGAATTATTGAAACGAACTGTTGAAAACAGTGATTTTGTCTACTTGGAAGGTTACACAGAAGTTGGAAACTTCTTGTCGAAAATCGTTGACAACCAGTTCTTGGTTTTCTACGATGGTAGCAAGTACATCATCGGTTCAAAAAAGTATGATGTGCGGAACTTTGTAAAAGCGTTAATTGAAAGGTTTGGAGGAAAGGGCGGAGGAAAAGAAGAGTTCGCGAATTACATACCAAACAGAAAGTTGTCAGCAACAGATTTTGAGAGTGTTTTTTCCGAAGTCTACAACAGATAGTTATCAAGAAATTATTCACTGGAGGTGTTTCGTATGAGTATGTCAAAGAAGTTATTCATATTTGGACTGCTATTTCTTGTTTCCGTCTTTGCATTTTCTAACGCCTTAAAATTTTTGCCGAAAGATTACTCAGCAATTCTGTACGTTCCTGACGTTCCTAAGGCTTACGATGCGTTTAAAGCATTGCCCATAGGTCAAACCTTGTTAGCTGATACAGGAATAGGTTTGGAGTCACTTGTGAGAGGTGTGTTAGAACAGCAACTTTTATCGATGAAATACACATTAGATGATTTCGACTTGTTTAGCAAGGAAATGCTCATTACCATTGATAAAGATGGAAATACAACTGTTGTGCTGGGCCCTGTAAAGAGTCCTACGAAAGTCAGAAAGGTATTGGAGAGCTTTCTAGAGGCGGAGACGTTGAAGAAAGTTAAATTTACTGAGAATTACTTTATATATTCCGATATGCAAGTTGGTGGTGGTAAAGTTCCAGCAAATTTACTTTCAAATCTCAAGGGGAACCTTGGAGTAACGTATTCCTACGTGACAGACGGTAAAATCACATTCGAAGGATACGGATACATAAGAGTAGAAAATAACGCGCTTACTTTCTACCAAAAGTTGGATGCCAAAACGGCAGATGCGAAGAATGTGCTCAAAACACTGGAAAATACAAAACCTATTGATATCTTTGCCGACAAAAATGTTGGTGGAGATTTACTGGTGTTTGTCAACAGGCCCATCCCTGACGCTCTGAGAAAAACTTTTTTAGATGCCTTAGCATCTAACTTTAATATAACAAACATGAATGCAACAGGGGTGATGTATCTTTCTGCAGATATTGGTGCAGCAGTTAATGCATTGTTGAGTGCAGATTCGCAAGCACAAAATTCCAAATCTAGTCAAACAACACCTCAGGTAAGTCTATCTGCGTACTCTGTGGTTTTCGGAACAGGTTTCAAAATGCCTGCTGAGGTGAAAAAGTACGTAACGATAGGTTCTGAAAAGTACGGAGTGTTGACTTCTGAAAATGGGATAGAAAGTTACATACTTATAAAGAACGACAGAATGATAACCTACACGGTAAATCCGACCAAATACAAACCAGGTGACAGGACCTTTTTCACATCAATGTACAATTCAAAGTATTTCATGGGAATATTCCTTAACTTTGAACCACTTATCAACACCATGTTGGGTAAGAAAATTAAATCATCCGCCGTGTTCGTATCCTACATAGAAGGTGATTCAATTATCCAAAAAGGGACTGTGAAGTGAGAATAGCATGACAAATGCCAGTAATGGAAAGGAAAGTAAGGGTTGTTTAGGCTGTGTAATGTCAATTGTTGCTTTTCTGTTTTTAATCCCTGTACTAGCATCTATATTTGGGGTGTTGATACCTTTCGGCATTTTCAGATTCTTCCCAACAATAATACGAGATTTCGTAGTTATTGTGCTTATTGCTTTTGCTTTTGTGACGTTTATCATAATATCTTCACTTATCAAAGAAAAGGTCAAAACTCAACAAAGTCAGCAGAAGACTGCTGAACAAAAGGAAATTTGGACTCAATCAGAAGACGAACATAGTAGAGAATACCAAAAAAGTTCAGCACATTCGCTTGAAAGCAACACAAAAGTGGATAAGTTAGATGTTCAAGAAGCATTTAGAATTCTTGGGTTGCGCCCCGGCGCGTCTTATACAAAGGTGAGCGAGAGATACTATGAGCTCGTCAAGAAAGTAAATAACATGAAAATTAGCGAGGAACATAGGCAAATAATGCTTGAAGAATTGGCAAACGCGTACGAGGTACTAACCGAATACTATTCAAAAATAAGTTGAAGTTATAAAGACGGGGTGGTATTATGGATTTTGAACTCTATTACTATTTCCCGATACCACCGATTAGTTGGGTTTTTCTGGTCCTTAGGATAGGAGCTATAATACTAATTTTTTACACATTGTACGTTCTTCTTAGATTTTTCACAGAACCGGAGTCAGAAACAAGTGTTGGTAGTAGGCGTGAATTTCAAAAAAGAAGAAACGTAATGAGTGGGATTGATAATGAAGAACTGTTAAGAGCTTTTAAAACTTTCGGACTAACTCCTTATGATAATTACTGGGACGCATCCTACAGATATTACGCCCTAAGAAAAGCAATACTAGCTTCTAGCTTGCCAACGGAAGTGAAAGAGTTAAAGCTTCAAGAGATAGATAAGATGTTCGAAATAGTTGCCGACTATTATTCGAAAAAGGGTTAAGAAGAAGGAGGCTTTGGAGCCTCCTTCTTTCATTAGTTATTACTCAAAATTCGTTTGCACAATTTGACAGCTTCCTGGGCATCTTTTGCATAGTAGCTTCCAAATCTTTTAGCAAGCTCTTCATTCATTGAAGCACCACCAGCTATCACAGGAATTTCTATTCCGTTATCTCTAAGTGTTTTGACCACGTGTCCAACCTGGATAACAGTTGTTGTCATCATTGCTGACAGCCCTACTATGTCTGGTTTTAATTCCTTAACTTTTTCCAGAATAACAGTTGCCGGTACATCCTTGCCTATATCAATTACTTCAAATCCTGCACTTTCTAAAACTGTTGCCACTATTTTCTTTCCGATATCGTGAATGTCACCTTCAACTGTTGCGAGAAGAATCCTGCCCAACCTTGAAGAATCCTTTTCTGCCACCATGGAGAGTAGCTTGTTAAATATGGGCTTCGAAGTTTCTGCCGCAAGAATCAGGTGGGGAAGATAAATCTTATTTTCAGCGTAAAGATTGCCTATTTCTTCCATTGCCTTAGCAAGAATTGTTTGAATTATCTCAATTGGTGTTAATGTATCTAAGAAGGACAGTACGTATCTTTCCGCATCACTTAAGTTACCACGAAGAAGCAAATGTACTAATTCGCTACTTTTTACTTCTTCACTTATTCGAGCACTTTCCTTTCCTAAAATTCTTATCATCCCTCTTAGAATTTTCATAGTCGCGTCTTCTGATGTATTCAGGATTGCTCCTGATAATCCTGAATGCATTGCTAAAGCTAGGAATGAAGCATTCAATTCATCTCGGTTTGGCATTCCAAAACTGAAATTGGAAAGTCCTATCATTGTTTTTATTCCATCGGATGAGAGCTTTTTGATAGTTTCAAGTGTCACGTTGTAATCTTGGTTTGCACCAATGGGTAAAACCAATGGGTCAACGAAAATCCTTGAACGGTCTATTCCTTGTCTTTCAAGGTATTCTACAGCCATTTTACTCAATTTATACCTTTCTTCCGCTGTATTTGGTATCTCCTTGCCCATTGCAAGAACAATCAGTAGACCGCCATACCTTTTGAGTAACCTTATCTTCTTGTCGAGTTCTTCCTTTGTTGCCTTGGAAGAATTAATTAACGGTCTTCCAGGATATTCCATCAATGCACTTTCTAAAAATTCGTTGTACTGAATATCAAAAGAGATTGGAATGCTTACAATTTTATCGAGCTCAACAATTGCTTTAGAAAAATGTTCTTCAGATAGAACAGATTCTATTCCAAAGTTAACATCGATTACTTGTGCTCCTTCTTGTTCCTGGGATTTAGCAAGTTTTAAAACGTTCTCAAAGTTGAATTCTCGGATTTCATTATGCAGTTTTTTTCTTGCGGATGCGTTGATACGTTCTCCTACGACCAAGAATGGTGCAACGTTAAACATATGAACCCTGCTTGTAACCACATTCAGCTCTTCAACTTTCCTAGTTTTTGGTTTTCTCAGACCAATATGCTGGACCATGTACTTGATGTGTTCCGGTCCTGTACCACAACATCCACCAACGATATTCGCACCCAGTTCAATGTAATCTTCGATGTATATAGTGAATTCTTCAGGGGTAGTTTTGTAAGTCAATTTTCCATCTGCGGACAGAACAGGTTTTCCCGCGTTTGGTTCAACAAAAACCGGTTTTTTGGAAAGTGCTACCAATTTCTTCACAAGCGGAACCATCTTTTCAGGAGTCAGCGTGCAATTGATACCTATTGCATCAACATCCAAATCGTTGAACAAAGCAACGTAAACTTCTAAACTTGTACCTGTTACGGCGACGCCGTTTTCTTCAAAGGTCATACTCACTAAGATGGGGATTTCCGGAGCAACATCTCTTGCTGCCAAATACGCAAGTTTTGCCTCTTTTATATCACTCATTGTTTCGATAATAATACCATCCACGCCTGCACCAACTAGGACTTCAACCTGCTCTTTGAAAATGTTGTACACGTATTTTGATTTCAGTTCTCCAAGAGGTTCTATCATTTCTCCGACGGAAGAGATATCACCTAAAACAAAAACCTGCTTGCTGGCAACTTTAGTTGCCTCTTTCGCAATCTTTACAGCAGACTGGTTAATCTCCCTGAAATACTCATCATATCCCAATTTCATCAACTTATGCCTATTTGCACTGAAAGTGTTTGTAAGTAGGAAATCAACTCCTGCGTGGACGTAGTCAGATTGCAGTGACAAGACCGCCTCAGCATTAGTGATGTTGAGTAACTCAATGGGTTCTCTGGTTTTAATATATCCTCGTTTGAAAAGTTCCGTGCCATACGCACCGTCTAAGAACATCACCCTCTGGGATAGAAGTTCTAAAAACTTTTGTCTGGTAAGGGGTCCCAATTTTTCTCTCCCTCCTCTGTCCTTTTATCTTTTTCACGTTTATTTTTCTATATATTACCATATATCAAACATTTTTGTAGTATCTTGGCGTTCTTTTCTAAAAGCAAAAGGGGATGGTTAGTTCCACCCCCTTTGGATTCTCATTGAATCTGCAACTTTTTGATGACCTTATCTTCCAATAGCTTTGAACATAGGCATACTTAAGGTGAAGAGAGGTTTTATGTCTGATATGTTTGATATGTCGTAGACTATCAATCCGCTATCAGTTGAAACGAACAAGTATTTGTCGTCTGTACTTGTTAAGTGGAACGTATATGTGAGACCCGAGAAACTAAGTTCGGCAATCTTTGATTTTAGGTTTACATCTATTATTTTGAATCCATATGAACCTCCTGCAACATAGAGTTTATTTCCGTACCATGAAATGCTTCTAGCTGGTGCACCATCGAATAGCGGTGTTGAAGATAAGTTGTCACCTGCAGTATCGAGTAAGTTGTTGCCATGCTTGTCAAGTATCCAAACACCATTGTATTCACCATCTGCTACATAGATTCTGTCGAAGTACTTGTCTGCAATTATTTTTTGATCATCACCTGGATTATAAACTTGTAGCGTGAATGTGCCTTCTTTTTCCGTGATTATATAATGCCTTGTAAATATTGTTTCTGACTCAGACAAGTCTGCCGAGAACTTCATACTTCCTGCTTTACCAAGAGCAACAAGAATTGCCAATGTTTCATTATTAACACCCAGGTTGTTGATTACAACCTCTATGTTCCTTGGCTCAACAGACTCATTCTTGGGTTCTACGTTTGGTAGTTGCTGGTTGATTGTCGAAGGTAAGTCTGCGCTGCGTAATAAGTCCAGAGTGTTATAATCATAATAAACTACTTTGTTTTGCGTCCCGACCTTGACAAGCGCATAAACGTTATTTTGACTATCTAGAGCAAAGTCATATACATTATCAAAAGTGCTCAAATCAAGAACTCTGTCATCGGTAAGCTTAAGAGTGGCTATGTCAAAGTTGTAGAAATGTATTTTTTTATCATTCGTTAAGACTGCGATTTTTGAGGAACTTATCGGGTTTGCCTTCAACTTTATAAAACTATCACTTATCTTCTTATCTCTGACTATACGATTATTTGGATCTCTCGAATCAATAACGAATAGACCCTTCCTTCTCTCACCGTCGTGATAACCCTCACCTAGTAAGAAGATATAATTTCCGACCTGAATATGCTCATTAGAACTATATATCTTGTTTGGTTCGTACAATTCATAGTTTGCTCCGGCTTCTCTAAATCTCCACATTCCGTTGATTTCATCGAAGATTAGCAAACTCTTTGCACCCGAAGAATCATTTGTAAAGTATAAATCTCTGAGACTACTTCCAACGAATTCCTTTATCAAAGTTGGAACTGAGGAAGATGAACCGTCCCATTCATATAACTTGTCCATTGTTAGTATGTAGATATTTCCATCGTAAACCTTCACTCTTCTGACATTTGTGTCAAAGGTATAGGGACTCCAAGTTATTTCTGTTAGTGAAACTGGATAAGATATTACTGGAAGTTTCACGTATCCAACCCTATTATTTGAGGCAAATATTAAAACAGAATCACCGGAACTTATGACACCTATATCAATTGTGCTGTAGTCTCCCAAAACGACCGTTTTAATATCATTGATCGTAACATCAGGTATCTTAGACAAATTAAGTTCCAATATTCCCGCTATATCCGCCGCGATATATGCTTTGTCAGCATAGAGCTTTATGTCGCTTATGTACCCTTGTGTTACACCTATTGAATCTGTAGCCCTCCTTGATTCACTGGAGCGCAATGCCTTAACTTGCTTACTTAAAACTGATATCGAGTAAGAGAACACTTTTGAACCGAAGTTACCGTATTTGTAAACACGGGGTGTAGAAGGATCTGTTATGTCAACAATCTCGATTCTATCGTATCCCACACCAACTATTGCATAGTTTTTGTAAACCTTGACTACTGACAAATTAGAATCAAATGTCAAAGAACTCTTAAGTACGGGCATTGATTTGTCTTTTGCATCTATGACGAGCAATTTGTTGTTACTCACCGCATAAATGTAATCTTCAACGACATCGAAGTCGGTTATTGGACTATCATAAGTGAAAGAACCTATGGTACTGATATTGTCAAGATCCCAAGTCTTCAAAATACTGATTAGTGATCTTGAGCTGAAGTCTGTAGCGCTCACGTATAAGTAGTTTGTTGTACTCGACGTATTGAAGGTAACAGTATCTACTCCATAGGCTCCTAACATATCATAAACTGTTACAGTCGCCCTATACGTTTTTCCTCCTATCAAGTTTGGAATAACAATTTCTGTGGAACTCGTTTTCCTAATACGAAGAACTGGCAAATGCGTAGAAACATCTTCAACAGTAATATCATAAGTTAAGGCATCACCATTATCGGGATCGCTACCTAAGTACCTAAGTACAAAACTTAGGGGTGTTATTTCTCCGTTGAACGGTTGAATAATCCTCACTGTTGGTGGATTATTAACGATAATTTCAAAAATGTACTCGTTATAAGAAGATGCACCATACTTGTCAGTTGCAGACACACTTAACAAGTACCTACCTCCAGGATAATTAGTGACATCATTTTCACCAACCTTTATAGGCTCAGAAGGACTATATTCCAAACCATCCTTAAAAAGTCTGATGCCTATATTTTCTTGCGGTATCTCATCATCGTCTGGCTCAGAAATGTCCAAGTAAATTATTGTTTTGTTAGTTTTTGTAACCTTGTATATGTTAATGATTGGAACTTGATTATCAATTACCAAAGGTACTGTTATTTCATCGCTCCTACTTGTGTCAACACATTTAATGACAATAGTCAACGTGTGTTGCTCATTGAAGAAACTGGATGAAAGTTTCAATTTTGAGTTGTAATCTTTCAAAACAATTGTCCTCGTCGTTGTTGCGCTCTCAAGTTCGATGTTGTCTAGCTTGTAAGTGAATGTATAAGTTTTGCTCGTGTCCCTCAGGTTCACACTAATTGCTTTAGACCTGACGACGTTTATTGGACTAGTGAACGATGTGTAATTCTTTCCGTCGTAGGTGATGCTCTCGATGAATGGTTCAATGACGAAGGAATATTCTTGCTGGACAGGATCACTGAAGCCATCGGTCGTCTGAACCACTATCTTGTAATTACCTGCAGGGTAACTCGAGATATCGTTCTCTCCTACTTGCAGTGGCTGTGCAGGTGTGTATTCCTTTCCATCCTTGTACACCTTTATCGTTGTAGTGAGTGTATCCCCATCAATATCACTTGCAGAGATGTTAATTTTCTCACCTGTGTGGGTAATCTTCAAAACGGGCAACTGATTGGTTACAGTCAATGGTATTTTTAGCTCCTCAGTCCTAAGGCCCGATGTTACTACTATGGTCAACGTGTGCTGGACTGTAAAGAAATCGGCTGACAGACCAAGTTTGCTATTGTAGTTCTTAAGTGTTAGTGTGTT